>JAHZJA010000285.1 GCA_022601155.1 Deltaproteobacteria bacterium
CAGCGCGACCGGACTCGCCGATGTCGAGTAGACCACCAGCAACCCCTGGCTGTCGGTCGTCGTGGTCGTCTGCTTGGACTTTTGCTTGCGGGTCATCATCAGGCCACCGGTCAACACCGCCCGACCCACCGCGAGCTTGCGCGTGGAGGTGGTCTGCGTCTGACTGTCTCTGGTGACCTCCGAGCCGCGAACGAGGCCCTCGATGTCCTCGTAGCGAAGCGCGAGGTCGTGGCCCTCGGTGCTGTGCACGGCCAGTGCTGCGTCGCCGATGGTGAAGCTCCGCACGACGAACCCACGGACGGGGGCCGCAATGGTGCTCGGCACCACGGTCGTCTCGAACCCCGCGGTACGAACTCGGGCCGCCATCGCTTCGGCGTTGGCCGGCTCGGCGTGGCACCCGACCACCACGGGACCCCCCTGGGGCGCATTGGCGATGGGTCGGCACTCGTAGGCGGTACGGCCCAGCGCCTCCGCGAGGGCGCGCGCCGCCGCGGCGGGATCGCTCGGCAGTTGATCGACGACGACGGCGTGCATCCCCCAAAGTGTCCGCCCCGGTCTTCCCGGCGGTCAACGGGTACGCCACCGACCGACGCAGTTCAGCGCGGCGACAACCCCCCAGTCCGACACGACGACGGTTCGAATCTGGGCGTCGTGGCGCTCTCGGACTCGCTCCACGCCACTTGACCCCTGCCCCGGGCCAGCCCGCACGCGAAGCGCCCACCCCATGTAGGATGCACGCCGTGATCGGCTCCACGCTGCTGTCCACGCTGTGCTTGTCGCTGCTCGCGGATCCGCAACCCTGGATCTCGCGGGTCCAACCGGCCAACGACACCTGGGAACTGGGCGGCTACGGTGGGGTCTCGATTCTCTCGGACGACCACGATCTGTACGACGTCGACACGGCGCCGCAGCGACGCCTGCGCCGGGCTGGCCCATTGGGAGGGCTTCGCGGTGGTTACTTCCCGCTGTCGTTCGTGGGAGCGGAGGCGGAGTTCGACGGCCTGTGGACCGAGCGGGCGGACGGGAGCGAGCCCGTGTTCGCGTGGGGACTGCGAGGTCACGCGGTCCTTCAGCTCCCGTTTTACCGGGTGGTGCCATTCGTCTTCGGCGGCTACGGGGTGATGGGCGCGCGCTCCAGCCGAGACGCGGTGGGCAACGACGTCGATCCGGCCGGACACTACGGGCTGGGAGCCAAGCTGCTCATCACGCCCTGGCTGGCGGTACGCGTGGACGGGCGCCACATGATGTCGGCCGCCGCAGCCCGACGGCGGGCCGTCGCTCACCACGGCTCGGTGACCTTGGGGCTATCGTTTACGCTGGGTCGGGCGCGCGCCAGCCAGTCCGAGCCCCGCGAGCGGCCCCCTGCTCCCAACCTCGCCCTCGACACCGACCGCGACGGCATCACCGACACCCGGGACGCGTGCCCCACCGAACCGGGCGCTGGCGCCGATGGCTGTGTCCCCACCGACGGCGATGGCGATGGGATCATGGATCTGCACGACCGCTGCCCGGACGACCCTGGCGTGAGCATCGAGGGCTGTCCGGTCGTCGACACGGACGCCGATGGCATCGTAGACGCGCACGACCGTTGCCCCGACCAACCCGGCGTAGGCACCGACGGATGCAGCCCCCCGCCGCCCGAGCCCGTGCCTGCGCCGCAAGACGAGACCACGCAGGTGCCCATGCCGTCACCCGCCGGCGACGGTTCGTAGTCGGACGACCGCGCTCGGCTACTGGTCGGGGTCGATGTTCGCGTTGATGAGGTCGGCCCGAAGGCTGCCGCTTATCTCCGCGTTGCCCAGCAGCGGGATGCTCACCGTATCGGACAGTCCCGCACCGAACGCTCCGTCTGCGAACGCCCCCGTCCACTCCACGGGGATCTCGAACGGCCCGGTGGGTGCTTGGAAACTGAAGTCGATCGACCCCGTCACGATCCCCGCGTCGTCGATCGACCCGGTGATGACGTAGGTCGCCTCGAGGGTGGTGATCGCCACGTCGAGCGTGCACCCCCCCGGCTCGGCCTCGAAGTCCTGCCCATCCAGTCCGACACGGATCGACAACGGGCCATCACAGCGCGGCGCCAGCGGAATTCCCTGGAACTCCACAGCGATCGTCATCAACACATCGCCCTCGTACTCGCCCGTCCACGGGGCCTGGACCCGGATGCCGCCGACGGTGTGCTGCAGTCGGTCACCGTTGGGCAGGCGCGCGATGGCGCTGAGATCGTACACGCCAGGCGGCAGCTCGACGTCGCCTTCGAGAGCCGCGAGCAGCTCGACGTCCGAGTCGTCGGCAACCCATGCAACATCGTCGACGGGCAGCACGGAGCCGCTGGGGTCACGCACCTCGGCCAGCAGGTGGATTGCACTCCCGATCGGAAACACCGAAGCCGACGACGGCTCGAGAACCTCGAGCTGAGCAAACTCGTACCCGTCACCCCCCTCGTCGGTCGCGGTCCCACTCGCGGACTCGCCATCATCGTCGGTGGCGGCGGGGGGCCACTCGTCGGAGGTACAGCCCCCCAGGATCGCCATCAGCCCCAACCCGGCCGCAGTACGGAGCGTGACGTCCATGCGCGCGGACGGTACCACGAGGCGAAAAACGGCGCCTCGCGCCCGCAGACACGGGCTCACGGGGCCGCCACGACCCACACCACCTCATGGGCCTCGGTACGATCGGGTGGCTCCCACAGCCGGATCATCCGCGTCAGCACGTCGTCGGGGACGACCGCCGGCCGGCTGCGATTGCGCTCGCGCAGGGTCGCCGCGGGAGCCTCCACGTGCACGATCCGAACCCGTGCCCCGTAGTCGTAGAACAACGACACCAGCTGCCGTCGCACGCGGCGAGACAGGTTGGTCGCATCCCACACGAAGGGTTGGTCGCGGCGCAGGTACTCCCGCGCCCTCTCGCGAGCCGCATGGATCACCTTGCCCTGTGGACGCCGGGCCGGGATGCCCAACCCGCGTCGTATTGCATCCAGCTCGATGATCGGCTGATCGGCGGCGTGCTCGGCCACCCAGGTGCTCTTGCCCGAGCCCGGCAGGCCGCTCATCAGCGTGACCGTAAACCGCGTGTCGTCGTGGGCCGCCCAGTGTGGATCTCGATCGTTGCGAGCAAAGTACATCGCCCGGCTGTGGTCGTTGGCAAACGACCAGGGACCTTCGGCGCACCCCAGTTCGTGCGCGTACTCCTCGAACAGCGCGATGTCTTCGATACGCGCGGCCTGGTCCTCGCAGATCCGCCCCTCCAGATCGGCATGGGCCAGCCACGCAAGATGGCGAAGCGGCGCCGTCTGACTCATCCGGATGAACGAGCCGTCGGCATTGGATCGACTCGCCCAGTGGTATGGCACCTGATGGTAGCGAATCATCGCGCACACCGACTCACGCTGAGCCGTGGTCATCCCCAGCCGCCACAACACCCCCCTGGCGTCGTTGGCCCCCGCCGGAGAATGCCCCGGCGAACGAATGCGGCCATCGGGTTCGTGCACCGTGCACCGTGGCTTGGCGACATCGTGCAACAGCGCGGCCGCGAAGAGCCCGGTGCGCAGGGGCAGCGGGGCCGCACGAAACGCATCGAGGTTGGCCATCGACTCGCAGACCATGCGGGTATGGATCCAAACGTCTCCCTCGGCATGAAACACCGGATCTTGGGGTACGCCACGCATGGCGGCGATCCACTCGAATCGACCGTCCAAGGCGTCCCAGTCCACCGTCCAGTGCGGCGGCCCCGGCACGAGCAGCGCATCGGGTACAGGTGTCATCGCCGCCCATCCCGACGACACGCCCCCCCAAACCGTCCGGACGGGGCCATCCCTTCGCGGGCCGTCGGCCACGTGCGAACCGCGAGGGCACGCCGGGGCTGAACACAGACGATCACGCGGGCCGGACGGACGTCGGTGAAGCACGCGTGCCAGGGGGCCGTGGACACGCCCTCAGCTGTAGCAGCCGCGGACTGTAGCGTCGAGGTGGCGGACCGAGGCCCAACGACGGTGTGGCCAATCGCCGTCGCTCCTCGGTCTCCCCTCCCCCCCCAACCCCCGGTGCCGGGCGGCAGCGATCGGTGACCGGCTACCACTGGGCCTGTGAGGGTCCGGCCGTCGACGCCCAGGTGGACAACGACTCCATCAACCGGTCGACATGGGCCCGGGAAACCTTGAGCCGCGTTCCATCGTGGAGGATCACCGCCTTGCCGCGTGCCCCCTCACTCACCACCGCACGGATGCGATCGATGGCCACGATGGTGGATCGGTGTACCCGAATGAACGCGCGAGGATCGAGGGAGGCCGCCATCGTCTCCATCGTCTGGCGGTACGAGAATGACTCGCGGGCGAGGTGAATCTCGACATAGTTCTTCGCGCTGACGATCCACTCGATCTCCGCGGTCGTCACCACCCGCACCCGATGAGGCTCGTGGACCAGTACTCGCTGGAGGTAGTGTTTCTCGGGCGCGACGGTCGTGGCATCGACCAGACGCAACAGCCGGGAGCTTAGATCTCCGAGGTCTCCGCGGCGAATCTGCTTCTTGGCCCGATCCACCGACGCCAGCAGCCGCTCGTCGCAGAACGGCTTGAGCACATAGTCCAACGCATTGACGGAGAACGCCTCGACTGCGTGTTGGTCGAACGCGGTGACGAAGACGATCGCGGGCGCATGATGCGACGCGATGTCACGCACGACCTCCAGCCCTCCGAGGGCGGGCATGTGGATGTCGAGGAAGACCAGCTGGGGCTCATGCTGCTCCACCGCCCGGACCGCTTCACGGCCGTTGGTGCAGACTCCCACCACATCGATGTCATCGTCGGCACGCAATACTTGTTGAAGGCTCCGGATGGCGAGCGGCTCATCATCGACCAAGAGAGTTGCTATGCGTGTCATCGAGTGTTGGGGGTCATGGGCAATCGGATCTGTAGCTGCATCTGCTCGGGCCCGAGGACCTCGAGCTCGAGGGTGTAGTCCTGGCCATAAAGTCGCGCGAGCCTGGCATGGACGTTGCGCATGCCGATGCCGAAACCGGCGCGATCGGGGGTACCCTCCACCGTGCTGTTGACGATGCGGACTTCGAGCACGTCATCGTCCAGTCTCGCGTCCACGTGGACATGGTTGTGCTCGCGCTCGCTCGAGACCCCGTGATGCACCGCATTCTCGACCAGAGGCTGCAGCAACAAGGTGGGGACCTCGACTTCGCGGCAGTCGGGGCTCACGCTCCACTGCACATCCAACCGGTCGGCGAAGCGAGCCTGCTGAATCGCCAGGTACTTGCGTGCGAAGTCCAGCTCGCGCCGCAGCGGCACGACGGCGTGCTCCTTGGTTTCCAGCGCATAGCGGAGCAGATCGCTGAGGTTGGCGAGCAGATCGAGGGCGGTGCTTCGCTCGCCCGAGCGAATCAACCCCGCGATGGCGTGGTGGGTGTTGAACAGGAAGTGCGGTTGCAGCTGCGCCTTGAGGGCCTGCAGCTCCACCTGCGACAGTCGGCCCGCCAACTCGGCGTTGGCCACCCGAAGCTCGGCCGCCTCTCGAGCCTCCGCGACCGCCTCGCGGGCCCCGTAGTACGCGTGCGCCGCTAGCGCAATCCACACGTACCACTGGGCATCCGACAGCGCAAAGGCCCAGTGGTTTCCAATCGACTGCGCGACACCTGGAAATGGCTGCGGGCCGTACAGGTCCTTGACCATCCACATCAACGTGAACAGCGGAATCCATACCAGGCTCATGAGCGCCAGGTGCCGCAAGGCGGGCTGCCATCCCCTGCCTGGGCCTATTCGATGCCGCCGCGTCACCACGAAGATCAGCGGCGTCAGGACAGCTGTCAACGCCCATAGCGGCAGGTAGTCGGTGACCGAGTCGCTCCATCGTACGGCCGGGTCCGTCTTCGACACGAGAAGATAGGTCGTTGTGCCAAAGAAGAAGTTCAAAAGTGAAAAGACCCCAAGATCGATCGCAATGATCTTGGCCAGCGAAAGACGTCGAGGTTCGGGTCGCACCATGCCGAGACGGTGACAGTAGCAAGCGCTCCGGTGGCGCTGCGTCCGCGTTCCGCTGCTGCGCGAAGACGCCCTCGTGTCTTGGGGCGTTCCAACGCGCTCGGTCCACGCTCGCCCTACCGTTCGTCCCTGCCCGAGGACCACTCGTCCCTCGACCCCGGAGTCATACCAATGGCTCTGGATGATCATATGCATCCTGCTATTGCTTCGATAACTTCCGCTCCTCGAACAGCCCCAGAGTCATATGCCACTGTCCAATCGAACGAAGATCAACGCACTGCGAACATCTGCAATTGGTGCCCTCATTGCAGGATTGTGCACGATCGGCTCGAGCCCAGCACGCGCCCTGCCCTCGGAGATGGTCACTCACGCGTTCTATGCGGATGACACGTTCACGCAGCAGGTTGGCACCCGCATCGTCAACAGCTGCTTCGGCGTAGTGAATCAAGTCTATGGGGATGTCACCACCTACGTAAAACACGAGACCAGCGCCTGCGGCGGTGAGAACTTGCCCCCCGTCTCCCGTTGCTACGTCTACCAGTATTACGACTGCGACAACACCAACAGCGGCCGCAACTGCACCAACGGCATCTACTGGGAAATTCCCTGCACCCCCTAACCCCAACCATCATCAGCAAGAGGATCATCGCAATGAGACTACGAACCATCGCCCTGTTCGCCACCATCCTGTCCACGGCCGCCTGCTCGGCCACGCCCGGCGACGACCACGTCCCCGCCAATCGCCAGGCCAACGCCATCGGAATCGCCTCCTATGCGTTCGAGGCCCACGACGAGACCCTCGCCGTGAGCTTGTTCGACGACGAGGGCGTGGAGCTCGGCATCGTCGACATGAGCAGCGGCCTGGATACCCTGGACGTCTTCGTCTCCCTGGCCGACTCGCCCCACACGCTCGACATGCACCTTCGCGGGCAGCACAGCGAGCTGCTCATCGACGAGCAAGACGCCACCGACCATGGCCTGGTCCTCGAGCACCTTCAGGTCGTCGAGGCGCTCATCTCCGACCCCGTCGTTCGCGATGAGCTGGGGACCGAGGTTCAGTGGCGCAAGTGGCCCTGGGACTATGTTGCGTACACCGCCTGCTTCTACGGTGCTATCGCCGGGGGCGCCGACGCGGCCACCGCCGGGCAGGTCTGCCACGACTTGTACCTGTGATGCATTGACGTCAACGGACGCGTCGATACGGCACGGTGCTTCCTCCCGCGGGGATGAAGGCACCGTGCCGCCGTCTCATCGGCCGCGGGCCCGGTCGCAACTGCGAAGAACTCGCGATGGTCGTTGGCCCACGGTCCACGGACGCAACGCCAAAAACACCATCTTCGAACGGGCCGCACCGTGGCTCGCCATTCCGCCGCGAGGCAACGCTGCGAACAGCCTGAGCGACGCCCACGACTGCCACCGAGGTGTGGCTGTTCGACTGCCCGTAGCGCCAGGCCATCCGACGGGGCGCGCCGCCCCGGCTTGCCGGCAGTGGTGACGGTCCGCCCCCGCTAGAGCTGTGGCGCGTAGATGTCCACGCCCGCC
>JAHZJA010000286.1 GCA_022601155.1 Deltaproteobacteria bacterium
ACGACCACGTGCTCGGTCGATGTCCGGCAGCGGCTGAGCGCTCCCCTGACCGCCGATCGCCAGCCGTGCCTCACGGGCAACAACGACAGCCTGCTCGATCTCATCGACGCGCAGACGGGCGACGGTACGCCCATTGCCTGTGACTTCGCGGGCGGCAGCGGCAACGGACGGCTCCCCACCGGGGTGACCATCGACCCCGAGACGTGCACCCTGGTCGGCTCGATCGACGAGACCCGCTACGGCACGTGGGTCTTCACCATGCGGGGCACCCAAAACGGCTCCGAGGTGTTCGTACCCTACTGCGTGACCAACGACCAGCAGGATGGGTACGTCATCGGCGGCAGCCACAGCGGCAGCATGGACAACGAGCTCGAGCCGTTGTTCTTCCGCTACGATCCCAACGAGCCCTGGAGCTTCGGTCAGGACGACGACCCGCGCTACGAAGTGTTTGCCCCCGCCCCGTGCGTGGGAACCTGCTTCTTCCAGTACTCGTTCTTCCGCAGCAGCGCTCCAATCGACGACAACTTCACGCTCGAGCCCGATGGCTTGGTCCAAAACGACGGCGGCGAGACGGTTGGGTTCTTCCACGAGCTGCGGGTCAGCGGTGGAGTGAATGCGGACTTCGCCGAGCGCCCCTGGGTGCTCGCGATCACCGTCAACTCGTGCATCACCGATCAAACCGGCGGCTGCGCGGACATCAAGGCGGAGGGGGACGGCGCGTTCGAATTCGGTCTGGTGATGGTGCCCGACGCCGGCTGACCGCGTGGCCGCTTCCACCCAGGCGCAGACGCTGCGTGAGCAGCGGTTCGCACGGACGATCGATCGCGAGGTCGCGCCGCTGTGGCACGACCGTTTCGCGCGACTGATCTTGCGGCACCTGCCTCGCGGCAGTGATGCCTTCACCCTCGATGTCCACTGCGGCCCCGGGCGCTCCACCTACGAGCTGCTCGACCGGCTCGGCGAGGGCTCGCGCGTCCTGGCCCTCGAGCCCGATGCGGCCCTGCGCCACGTCGCCAAGTCCCGCATGCGCCCGGAGTGGAAGAGCCGGGTCTACCTCAAGGACGGCGCCCTCACCGATGTGGTGGGGATGGCCGCCGACACCTACGATCTGGTGAGCGCCAACCTGGTGCTCGGCGAGGTCCAGAACTTCGGCGAGTCGTTGCGCGAGATCCTGCGGGTGACCAAGCCCGGCGGACACATCCTCGCCACGTTGCCGCTGGCGGGCACATGGGCGGAGGTCGAAGACTTGTTCCGCGAGGTGCTCCGCAGTGCCTCACAGCGCGATGCCGCCCGACGCCTGCGGCACCTCAGCCGCCTACGCCTCAACAGCCACGACATCGCACGCTCGGTGGCGGGCCTGGGCGTGGGGCCCCACCACTTCGTGGTCGAGCAAGAACGCACGTCGCTGTTGTTCGCCAGCGGTCGCGAGTTCCTGTTCTCACCGGTCATCGAGCACGGCCCGCTGCGCGCCTGGAAGGCGATCCTCGGCGCCCACGCCAAGCCCCAGGAGCTGTTTTGGAAGCTCAAGGAGGCGATCGACACCTACTACGCCGACAACGTGTTCTCCGTGAGCGTGGTGCTGGGCCTGCTGCACATCCGGGTCCCCGAGCGCGGCTCGGCTGCGGCACACGGGGCCGCAGAGACAGCCGGGGAGTACTGGCGGCGATTCCCCGAGCTCGACGCCTTGTTCCAACGGGCGGAGCGAGCCGACGGCGAAGAGGACATCGATATCGATCTCGATCTCGACATGGATGCCGACGCCGACGCCGATGAGGATGTCGCGGCGGCCGAGCCCGAGCCTCCGCCCACCGCGTCTTCGTCGTCGATGCGCATGAGCGCCGAGGACGAGGCCATCTTCGCGTTGCTCGACCAGCCCACGGGCACCAACGACGACAACGCCGAGCTGGATGCGCTGCTCGATCAAGTGCTGGAGTTCGCCAAGCCCCAGGACGAGATCGAGGAGCTGGACGACGCGCTGCTCGAAGAAGTGTTCCCCGAGGACAAACCCAAGCGCCCGGGAGAGACGCTCAAACGCATCAAGTCGCTGCTCCCGCCGCCGCCGGTCATTCCACCGCCGCCGCCCACCCGCCGTGGGCGTGGCCGAGGCAGCAAGGGGTGAGCTCGCGTCGCGTGGCGCAGAGGCTGGCGATCGTCGGCCTGACCGCCGCGCTGGGACTGGCGTGCGAGCGCGAGCCCGCACCATCCCCAGCTCCCCGCGCGTCGACGCCCAAGTCGAGCACGCCTGCATCGCCGCCGCCCGCGACCAAGACCCCCGCGGCACCCAAGCCCAAGGGCCCTCCGATCCGCAAGGACGGCACCGTGTTCGCCGACAGCGAGCTGATGGGGACCCGGGTGTCGATCAACGTGTGGGCGGGCCCGCCCGCCGCCGCCGACGGCGTCGGGGCCGAAAAGGCGATCCGCGCTGCGTTCGACGAGATGGCACGGCTGGAGCAGATCCTCAGCGAGTGGCGCCCCAACAGCGAGCTGTCCCGGCTGAGCAACGCCGCCGGAGGTCCCGCGCGCCCCTTGAGCCCCGAGCTGCTCGACGTTCTGGTACGGAGCCGAGCCATCGCGAGCGCCACCAGCGGAGCGTTCGACCCCACCTTCCACGGCGTAGGCCAGCTGTGGAGCTTCGCTCCCGGAGCCACGCCGCCCACCCGCGCCGAAGTCGAGGCCAAGCTCCCGCTCGTCGACTGGCACGAGCTCGAGCTCGACGAGACGGCGGGCACCGGTCGGCTCTCCAAGCCCGGCATGAAGCTGGGGCTCGGTGCGATCGGCAAGGGCTTCGCCGCCGATGAGGCCTCGGCCCTGCTCGCGCGCATGGGCTTCCCCAATCACGTGGTCGAGGTCGGTGGCGACACCTATGCCGCCGGGACCAAGGACGGCAAGCCGTGGATGGTCGGCATCCAGCGCCCCGGCGAGCGCGGCGTGGTGGGGGCGCTCCCCAGTCGTAATCTCGCCGTGGTGACCTCGGGCGACTACCAGCGCTACTTCGAGCACGAGGGCACCCGCTACTCCCACATCCTCGATCCCCAGACCGGCTGGCCCGTGCCCGCCGATCGCAGCCCCAAGAGCGTGACCTTGGTG
This sequence comes from Deltaproteobacteria bacterium, assembly GCA_022601155.1. GTDB lineage: Bacteria > Myxococcota_A > Polyangia > Nannocystales > Nannocystaceae > Paraliomyxa. Next base: position 3,088 of record JAHZJA010000286.1, read on the forward strand.
GCCTCCAACGCGACCGATGCCGATGCGTACTGCACCGCCGTCGCCGTGATGGGCGTGGAGGCCGGGATGACCTTCGTCGAGACCCACGAGGGACTCGAGGCGGTCATCATCACGCAGGACGACCAGGTCGAGGTCTCGACGGGACTGCGCGCTCAGCTGGTACGACCTCCAGCCGCGCCCAACGACAAAACGCCCGCGCCACCCCAAACGGGCGCCGCGGGCGGGGGATGAACCGCCCAGCCCGTGGGGGCAGCGGGACGGACGGTCGTGGGACGAAATCCGGAAGTGAAAACGGGATTTTCCGGAGTGGGAAGTGGGGGGAGGGACGCGAAGGCCTACCGCGACCGTTCGCCCGACCTGCGGGGGCTCAGCGCCCGGGTAGCTGCCACGACGGGCCCGACGGGAGGGCGTTCGGAGCCGGCATGACCACCGAAGCCAGCAGGTAGCAGATGATGCCCGGGCCTCCGAGCAACGCCGCGGCAACGAAGATGATGCGCATGAACGTGGGGTCGATGCCCAGGTGCTCGCCCAGGCCTCCACATACGCCAAGGAGCTTGCGGTTGCGGTCGGAACGACGAAGCTGCGCCATGGTGGGGGCTACCGGGGCCTGCTCCGGATTGTTCCCGACCCCCGCCGTTTTCCAACGCCGCGGAGCATCCCGATGCGCCGATCACTCCGACTCCGGCAGCGGACCCACATAGGCCAGCTCCATGTCGGCGAAGAAGCTGTAGGCCGAATAGGAGCCCGTGACCGTGGTGCAGCCGAGGGCAGGGTCGGTCTCGCCCTCCCACTGTTGCAGCTCGTGGCCCCCTCCTCGGCGCAGGTACAGCCCGTCCTCGGAGAACCTCCCACAAAACCCGTCGGAGCTCGCAAGCTGCCAGTTGGCACACTCGCTCTCGACGGTGGCCGGGCGCAGCTGCATCGTGATGTTCTCGACGATCTCCTCCCCGTAGTCGGGCTCGTAGTAGCGCCGCACGCCCTCCCAGATCCCCGAGCCGTCGCTGCATGCATTGCTGCACTGGCCCTGGTCGTTGCACAGCGGATTGGCGTCGTCGCACACCGTGACATCCTCGCTGGTGCACTCCACACAGCGGCCCTCGTCGGTGCACAGCGGGACCGAGTCGGGGCAGCTGGCCTGAGATCCGCAGGGCACACACGCATCGTTGGCACCGCACACCGCGGCGGCCGGGTCGAGCTGGGCGCACCAGTCATCACCGCGCTCGGAGCAGGCCTCACAAGCCCCGTCGACACACATCGGCGTCGATGACTCGCAGTCGGCATCCACGAAGCAGTACTCGTCGGGGACGAACTCGCCCGACTCCTGCGTGCCGCCTTCGCTCTGCTCGACGGCCGCACCCAGCTCGTCGGAGGCGCAACCGCCCAGCCCGACGGCTACCATGACCACCATCATCCAAGTCGTCTTCGTGTTCATCTCGGGTCCAAACCTGGTGGCCTCCCCGTCGGGGCCTCGACCGCCGGCTCGAGGAGGACCGTGCGACCAAGT
>JAHZJA010000287.1 GCA_022601155.1 Deltaproteobacteria bacterium
CGGGGCCGACTGCAGCCGTCGATGCGAACGCTGGAGCTGACGCGGCCGTCGGCTGTGGCGTAGCCGAAGCGGCCACCGCATTCGAAGCCCGCGAGTCGGCGGCAGGCGCTGACTCGCCCATGGACTCGCGTGCAACCACAGGTCCGGGGTCCGCCGCCGAGGCCGGCCCCGCCACAGATGCCGAAGACGACTCGTCGTTCGAGGGCATCGATGCAGCCAGCCTCGAAGGCATCGACCGTGTGCCTGTGGCCTCCCCGCCCCTCGGGTCGGGGGTCACCGTCGCGCTCGGAGTCGATGGCGTCGATGGGCGCCCGCTGACCATCGCCTGCGCGGCGTCCCGCAACTTTGCCCTCACCTCGGACGGGTCGGCGCCGTCGCCGATGCCATGCTGGAGGTCCATCAACATCGACGCCGCTTCGAGTCGTGTGGGTTGCGTGGCCTGCCGCTCCGCCTGACCGTCAACGGCCCGCTGCTTGCCCTGCAGATCGGCCAGCTGTGAGGAGAACATCGACTCCACGGCGCTCACCATTCGCTCCAAGATTCGATGGACCAGCCCGGCCGAAAATCCCCCCACCAACGCCATGGCCGGCCGCCCTACCCCGTGCATGGTGCTGGTGGAGGGAATGGCAATGAGCCACGACAGCAACACCCCCGAGATGACACCCAAGACGATCCGCGCCCAGTAGCTGGTGTTGTAGCGCGGGTCGTAGGTCCCCTGGGTCAGGTGTCCCGAGACGATGAACAGCTCGTGGAACAGCGCGCCGAGCATCGCGATGGCCATGATGAAGCCGAGGTTGACCAGCAGCGGCAACCCCGATGACAGCATCGGATTGCTCACCGCAGGATCGGCGCTGACCAGGGGCGACATCCCCAACGCGGAGATCGCCACCAGGCAGACCACCGCGCCCACCATCAGCGACCGCGTGATGGGAAGGCCGCGGAAGCTCCGCCTTCTGACATCGAGTGCGCCGTATCGATGCAACACCGCGAGCGAGCGGGGCTTGGCCGGCTGCACCAGCTCGCTCAATGCAGCGTGGGCTGCGACGAGTTGCTCGACCGAAGGCTGGCCCGTCGCCTCGTCGAGAGTCTGGAGGATCGGCAGCAGATCGGGCGGAAGCGCCTGACCTGCCCCCGCCGCACACAGGCCCATCGCGACCACCTCTCGCTCCAGCTCCCGTCGCAAGGCTCCGCGATCGGTCGACAGGGGATCCACGACCGCAGCATCGTCACCCATGGTGCGGGCCTCCTGATGTCTCGAGCCGAGGCATCTGGATGGCGGGCACCACCAACGGCGGCGCCACGATCGGCGCGACCGGCTGCGCCGTGGGAGGTGCGATGGGGTGCGGGGCCATCGCTGGGCGCTGGGCCATCTGCTCGCGGAGCTGCTGGAACGGGCTGGTGGCCGCGGCGTCGGGCACCTCGGACTCACCCAAGAGCGTCGCGAGAAGGTCGACGTTCGTCGTCCAGTGGATCCGAGCCGAGCGCAGCGCCTCGGCCCCGAGCAGCGCCTCCAAGCTCCCCTCGGCCGTCTCCTGCCGAATGGCCAGACTGATGATCCGATGCACGCCGGGCGGAGAGTCGAGCGCGTTGGCCATCAGCCCGGCCACATGCTGGGGATTGACCGGCGGTACCACTCCGCCCCCGAGCGGAAGCTCGAGCAGTCGCGACGAACCGCAGCGCGCGATGAAGAACGGCTGGGTGCTCGCGTTGATCCCAGCGCCCCCGGTTCCCGTTCGCATCCCGTGGTTGCTCAGGTGAGGATCGGACTGAGGCTGCGGCCCCCAAAGCCGCGCCCAGTCGCTCCACAGCGGGGAGAACAACTCCACCCCTCGGTCTGCGTCCTGGGCGGCGCGGTCGGCCTCCGTCTGGGCCCAGATGGCATCCATCGCCGATGCGTCGTAGCTGAAGCCTGCATTGCACGCCGAGGCGAGAAACACATCGGAGGCCATGCCGTGCCCCGCCCGAATGCCCCGCAACATCCGCTCCACCTGGAGCTTGCGACGGGTGACCAAGGCCAACAGCAGCGGACGAAGCAGCAGCTTGGAGGTGACCAGGAACGACTCGATCACCGGCCGGGGATACCCGCAGATGGGCAGGGTGTAGCCGCGGTCGACCTGCGATGTGATGCCCGGATACTCGACGACGAGCTCCGGGTCGGGCCCGACGATCACCGTGTGCTCGGACGCGTCGCTACAGCCGCGCACGCTCTGCCAGGCGGGTAGATGTACCGCCACCTCGTCGTGGCTCTCGAACGCCGGGAGCATCGCCTCGACCGTCGCCCCGATGTCCCCGCCGCGCGCAAAGTAGGCCGCCGAGACGAAGTGCGTGACGGGCACCCCAGGCAGCAGTCGCGCGCGAGCGTCCGCCAGGTGCCGCACGCCATCGAGGTGACGCCCCTCCCAGTGCACCGCCAAAGTCATGCGAATGTTGTCCATGTCGTCGCGCTTTCGTTTCACGGGAGCGTATTGCCGAGAGACTGCCGAATTCGGTCCCGGGCGAGCTGGCAGCGCTTGCGAGCGGTGGGCGTGGTGATGCCGTGGGTACTGGCGATCTGGCGGTAGTCGAGCCCTTCGATGTAGCGCTGGACCAGAGGCGTCCGGAGGCCGGGCGGCAACGCATCGATGGCCATGCGTAGCGCCTCGGACAGCTCACCGCGCCAAACCTCGTTGGCCGGGTCTCGACAGCTGCGTCCGTGCAGCATCCGCTCGATCTCGTGATCGTGCGATTGCGCCCTACAATTACCGCGCACGAGGTCGACGTACAGATGCCGCAGCACCCGAGTCATCCATGCCCGTGGGCACTTGACGCGCTGGAACTCTGCCACCTCCATGCGAAGCAGCCGCATCAGCAGCTGACCCAGCAGGTCCTCGGACTCGGTCGCGTTGCCGTTGGTCCACCCCAGACAGCGCCGGTACAACATCTCGCGATTGTCGATCCATGCGCGCCATCGCTCGCCGTCGGCGTCGGGCCTGTCACTTGGTCGCGCATCCTCGTCGCCGCGGCTCGGACGCAGGCGGCGTCGCTGCTCACGACGCTTCGATCGAAGGGCCCGAGCGCGTTCACGCTGCGACCCGGGCTCGCGCCACTCGGCCGCGGCCCCCACCGGGGGGCACGCTTTGACAGGAGTATCCATCTGGACGGGAGAGTGTCGGAGCTACGGAATCCTCGCGCGTTGGCGAGGAGCTCCAGACACCGTCGGTACCCGTCCAGACGAAGATCGAGCCGAGTTGTGAACCACTATCGGACGCGCACGCCTGCCGCCGTCCGCGGGACGCGGACTCGCCCGGGCACGGCGCCCCCACCGTCGGCCCAGAGGCGAGTCGGCGACGCTCGCTGTGGTCGTTCGCGAATATTGGTTGATCCCCACCTCACGCAGTGAAGCGCCCCCCACTTGCGATCATCAAAAACACCGCAACGATTGCGTGCATCTCAATCCAGTCCGCGATGCACGAGCATCCACCACGTCTGCGTGTCGACGACGGTGTCCGCGGGCAGCCCTACGACGCCCTTGAACGACTGTAGAGCGGCTTCCGTGCTGGGGCCGCCGATACCGTCCACGGTGCCGGTCGACGAAGAGATGAGCCCTTGCGGCCCGTATCCCTGCGACAACAATAGACCCTGAACACGTGCAGTGGTGGCGTTGTAACGACCGCGAAATCCACTGATGTCGACCGGAGGCATCGGCGCGGGCATCGACAACGGCGCAGAGTCGACGGCGACCGTCGCGTCGGAGCTGGCCTTGGCCAGCGCTCGCAACACCGACTCGTCACCCATCACGCGGTCGACGTCGGCAACCCCCGAGGGCACGCCCGGTATCTTTCCGTATTGTTGAACGTAGTAGGCGAAGTCCCCACCACCACTCCACTGCCACAACGACGGCGTCCACAGTGCCTTGCGCGTATCGGTGGGAAGTCGCGGTGGCGTGCTGCCTTCGTTGGCGCCCGAGCGGCTGTACTTGACCTCCCACAGCGGGATTCCTGCCTTCGCGAATTGGTCGGTGTTGCCCGCTTGATATCGCCAATAGTTGGGACCCGTGTAGACCATGCCAGTCCGACCGGTCTCGGCGGCGATGACCGACAAGAACCCTTCGACCCAGGAGATGTTGTCGCTCGCGTCCGACTCGTCGTATTTCTCCATGTCGAGCACGGGCTCGATGAAATCGTTTGTAATGGACAGGCCGACGCTACTCAGCGACTGTTTGAGGACCGAACAAAACCACTTGGCTTCGACCTCGCCACCGTTGCGACCCGCCCGATTGTCGGGCCGCGCAAAGTGATAGGCACCTGCGAAGAACCTGGGGCCGCCTTCCACAGCCGCAATCTTCTGCATATTGGTCTGAAACCGCTTGTCTCGAAAGTCGGCACCTTCGGTCGCCTTCGCAATACAAAATCGGAAACCAGCGTTGCGGACGAGATTGAAGTCCACATCGCCCTGGGCCGAGCTCACATCGATACCACTGAGCATGACGGCACCATAATCGGCCACGCCACCCGCGGTAGCCCCTCGACTGGGGGGCCCCTCAGCCGAGGGGTTGTTGTCGATGCACTCCGATTCCTACCGTGGAGGCAGTCCCCAGTCGTCAGTGGGATCCGCCGCCATGACGGATTCATTCCATGCACGCCCAGGCGGTCCGACCCCGCCCTGCGACACCGAGGTGCTCGGCGGCAACGCGTCGACGCCACGCCAGCCGCCACCCTCTGTCCGAGGCGCTTGGACACCGCGAACACCCCAGGCCACCGCAGGAACGACCCACAGTCGGGCCGACAGGGGGGTCCTGTACTTCCTGCACGACACCTGTCCCGAGTTCATCGCGGCGCTCGCGTCACGCCGAGTCCACGACGCACCGCTGGCCCGTCACCTCGCCACGCGAATGCCGAGGTGGTTGGCGACTGGCCGTTCACGGCCGGGGATGCGGGTGTGGATCGGTGCATTGAGCACCGTCGGACCGCCATCATCGCCGCGGGTGACCATCGTCGCCGATCCGCCGCCATCGAGCTCGATCGCATCGTGGACCCCCAGCTCGACCAGCAGCGTCGCCATCTCCGACAGCCGTAGCCCCTCGCTGTACCCCCGCTGCCGTCCATCGACGAGCGCGAACGTCATGGTCGTCCGCGCTTGGTCGAAGCCGACCGCCAGCCGCGGCGCGACGAAGGAGTCGTCGGGCTGCAGCGCCCGCCCGTCCTCCACCAACCGATGGCGTCCCGTGAACGCATGGTGAATGACCTCGGGCGGGTCGTACAGCGAGATGCTGCCGTCCGCCGCGATGTAGATCGTGTTGCCGAGCCACGGCTGCCGAACGACGGAGGTCCCCCCGACGGCATACACCCCGACGGGGCGCTGCCGCTGGCCGACCGCGAAGCCCTCGGCTCGTGGCTCGTCGGGGCACGTGTAGAAGAACTGGGTGTTGATCGCCAGGTCCACGTCGTGGTCGGAGAGGAACGACGACGTCGTCTTGGCCGATAGACACCCGCCGGTCTCCACGGGCGTGAGCACGAACTCCAGTCCCGGCGTACCGAGGTCGACTCGTGTCACATGGACGACGATCGGCCGCGGCGCTCGACGAGAAAACCGCTGGTACTCGATCCCGGGATGCAGCGGACGCACGAGCGCTGAAGGCTGCGGCCGGTACCGAACCCACAGCCCATAGACACCCGCCGCGAGCAGGACGGTGGCCAACAATCCCAGCAGCACCGCGGCAATCCGACCGACCACACGCCACCGCGGGCGTGCGGTACGGACCCTCGTCCACAGTCGCACGACGGCCCATGTCGCACCCAGGGCCAGCGGCGTGCACACCCAGCCCATCAAGGCGAACGCGATGTCCTTCAGGGCGGCAGGCACGGTTCACTTACGGCCGAAGTCGGCTGGAATTTCCCCCCACGTGCGGGTGGGCCACTTGCGGATCTCGATGCCGCGATCGCGGGACGCGGAGAGCCAACGCCGCGCCCGCTCCAACAGGACCCACGCGCGCTCGGTGTTCTCCGCGCGCGCGAGCGTCGTCTTGGCTCGACCACGGCCGACCCAGCCGATGGCAGTGCGGGAGTCGGTGTACAGCGGCCCGCTGCGTCCCTGGGCCTGAAGCCACGCCAGCCCATGCACGATGGCGAGAAACTCGCCGATGTTGTTGGTGCCGTGCATCGGCCCCACCCGAAAGAGCTCGGTGCCGCCGCCAATCTCGACCCCGCGATACTCCATCGGCCCCGGGTTGCCGCTGCACGCGGCGTCGACGGCGATCGAACCCGGTGGCGGCCCGCCCTCGGCGACCGACGGCATCATGCCCGTGGCAACCGTTGGCGTCGGACTTTCACACCCTGGACGATCGATCGGCATCGGGTCCCCGCCGGCCTCGACCCAGGCAATCTCGGCCTCCTCGGGAGAGGTGAACGAACGGTGCCGGGCTCCCGGAAACCCCTCCACCTGAGCCTGGCAGCTGGCCCAGTCGGTGTAGATGCCGGGCTCTCGCCCCACCCACACCACAAAGTAGCGCTGCCGCGGCATGTGGCGGTGGTAGCACGAAGGCCAGCTGCCCCGAAACCGGGGCCTCACCTCGGCTGCGGATTCAGCCCGCGGGCGGGTTGGACACCAGGTTCAGGCCATGTCCCGTCATGTCGGAATAGGTGTAGGGCTCGATGAGCCCCGTGACCGTATGCACGACGTCATGGCTCTCCGGATCGACCTTGTAGGCGACTTCCGCCTCGCGATCGACGACCCAGACATAGCCCTCGACGTCGATGCTCACCCCGACCGGATCGCCGCAGCCCGGCAGCGGAATCGCATCTTCGACGAGCGTCGCGGTGACGGTGTCGACCATGAGCAACCGACACGGGTTGTTGCCCGCGAACCATGCCCGTCCTTGGCCGTCGATCTGCACGCCGCGGGCCCGTCCCACGATGTCGGCGACGTTGGTGAACGACTGCGTATCCTGGGAGAACCGATAGATGGCGCCGTCGCACCCACCGATCCAGATGTCCTCGTTCTGGTCGAGCGCCATGCCGTAGAACCCCGAGCCTGCGGGGGGCTCGAACCACTCGGCGTCGAGGGTCTCCGCATCGATGCGAACCGCGGGGCCGTAGTAGCCAGTCACCCAGAAATCACCCGCCTTGTTGACCGCGCCCCCGTACGGGCCGCGATCGCGGTCGGTCAGCCGCCACACGGGGACCTCGACCTCGTCGAGCAACGCTCCGGTCGCACCATCACGCCGCTGGATGATGCCGATGTCGTCGTCGACGCCGGTGTAGAAGGCCACCCATACCCGTGGCGCGCCAGGGCTGCACCCCTCGGCGAGCGGCTCCCATGCGATCGGTCGCGGCCCGTTGCCTCCCGAGGCCGGGAGCTCGTGATACCAGAGCACGCACTCGTCCTGACCCCAGTCGAGGATGTCGTTGGGGCCGGTAGAGCTCTGAATCTGGCCGTCGCCGTCGAGGTCGACACAGTCTTCGGTCCGCGCGGCGATCTTCACGATACCGCCGTTGCGATTGGCCACCGCCACATCACCGAGCTGATTGACCGAGGTGCGAGACGGGTCGGGATCATCGGGCCCCGTCCGGTAGCGCCCCTGCTCGTCCCCGGTGAAGGTGTTGATCTTGGAGACCGTGCCCTGAGAGGAGTTGGCGATCCAGATGTAGCTGAACTCGGGCTCGCCACCGGGCATCCCGCCGCCGCCGGGGCAATCTCCGCCGTTGCCCGCGGTCCCGTCGGCACCAACATCGAAGATCCCTGCGGTGTCCTCCGCCGCGTCGTTCCCGGTGCCGGACGTCGGGGGGCCACTGATGCTGACGACCCCCGTGTCGCCCGTGCCCGCCGAGTCGTCACCGCCGCAACCCACGAGCAGACCGAGTCCCATCCCCATCGCCAGGCCGAACCCGACCCGAGCGCCATGCATCGCTTTTCCCCCTGCCATCACGACAACGATGATAGCGCGGCGCCCGTGGCTCTTTTCGCCGTACTTCGTGATTCCACCAGCCAATCGCAGGCGGTGAAGCCCTCGGTGCCATGCGCCGCGTCGTGTCTGTAAACGAGGGCACGTCTCGCTCACGGCGAGACGACGCGAGCCACCCGATGTAGAGTCCGCGACAGATGTTCGACCGCACGCCCCCGGCTCGCGCCCCCGATGGCAAGCTCTCGCTCGTCACCACCCGCCTCGAGCTCCGCGAGGCTCCGCGACATCGACGCGTGTCGATGACCGGGCGAGACGTCGCGCTCGTGCACGCACAGCGACCACCACTGCACTTTTATCGCTACCTGTACGCGACCGTCGGTGCGCCCTACCTGTGGTGGGAACGCCGCGAGATGGACGACGCAGCCCTCGGCTCGATCATCTTCGACGACCGGGTCGAGATCCACGTGTTGCTGGTCGATGGCGTACCCGCCGGTTTCGCGGAGCTCGATCGACGTCGGGCCGGTGAGGTCGAGCTGGCGTACTTCGGTCTGATGCCGGAGTTCATCGGGCAGGGCCTGGGACTGCCCTTGCTCGATCGCGTCGTCGAACAAGCCTGGCAAGCCGACGGGGTGGAGCGCGTCACGGTGCACTACTGCTCCACCGACCACCCGCGGGCGCTGCAGGTCTACCAACGCATCGGCTTCGTGCCCTACGACGAGGTCCGGGCGATGATCGACGACCCGCGGGATCGTGGTCTGTTCCCCGAGCACATGATCGATACCCAGCTCGGGGTCACGGCCAGCAACGACGCCGGGACGCCGAGCGACGACATGCACGAGCCCGAGCCCGGCTGATCGCCGACCAGACGATCGTACGGTTCGAGCGCGCGGGTATTGAATCTGCGCATCCGCTGGTGACCGACCCCCTGCCGGGACGGCTTGTGACCGCTGGTCGCCGCGTGATAGCCCAGATCTGCGGTTTTTGGCCGCCGATACCGTGGAGAGGGAGCTGGGGATGACACACGAGACTCGAACCTTGTGGAGCACTGCAACGACCGCAGCACGCCTGGGCACCGCGGTGCTGCTGCTGGGATGCGGTGTCGAGGACCCCGCATCGGGTATGGAGTCCGCGGCGATGAGCGACGGCAGCTCGGCCCCCGCCGACGGTGGACCCGCCGCGACCGACGGCGCAGACACCGACGCTCCAGATACCGATGA
>JAHZJA010000288.1 GCA_022601155.1 Deltaproteobacteria bacterium
GGTTGCTGCGATGGCGACAACGACGAGGGTTCCTGCGCGGGCGACGAGGCCGAGGGCTCCTGCTCGGGCGACAAGGCCGAAGGCTCCTGCGGCGGCTGAGCTCCGGCTCGGCACCGGCCTGCAGCTGCGGGCCCCGGACCCACTGACACTCGGGGGTCCACCCCAGTAAAAGAGGCCGCCACGCACCATTGCGTGGCGGCCTTGCTGCTTGCTTGCGCTTACTTTCCCTAGTCTTGCTTGCGTTCCCGAGGCGCCGCGTCTCAGCGACGGCTCCCGGGAAACTCGTTGGATCCCATGGGCGCTGCGCGCCCCACCGCGACGCTCAGTCTTGCGGCCAGGGGTTGGGCGGGTTGGGATTTTGCGGTCCGAACTCGGCTCCCTGTGCGTCGAGGTTGTCGATGAACTTTCGCAGGTACGAAAGATCGTCCTCGATGTCCTCGTCGGGATTGTCGTTGAGCCACGTCTGGACCTGATCGGCCAGCGGCACCAACACCCCCCGCGCTCCGGACAGATCCCCATACGAGGAGCGGACCGCGGCCATCTCGAAGCCGGCGTAGATGTTGAGCATCACGAAGCTCTTCTCGACCCCGGCGAAGCTGAAGTGCCCCTCGTCGGGGGTGTCGCCTGGCGTGAGCGGGCTGGCGATCTTGACGTTGGTCGTCTTGGTCTCGTCGGAGCCCGGGACGTCCCACTGCATGGTGATGGTGCCGACCGTGCCCGCCTCTTGGACCTGGCTGGGATCGTTGGGCACGACCTCGGCGATCATCGCCCCGCCGCCGCCACGTCGGCCACCTTCGTTGTCGGAGACCGACGTGCGGTGGGCGATCTGGAGGCTGGGGATGTCGATCTGTCCGACGTTGCCCCAGGTCTCGGCTTGCTTGGTGCCGTAGATGGCTCGCAGCGTGTAGCCAGGGTCGATCTGCACGCTGATCGACACGTCCTGAGCCAGGGGCACGAGGAAGGTCTGGACCTCCTCCTCGAACACCTCTTGCACGGCCGAGGGATCCTCGAGGAAGTAAAACGCCCCCGCTCCCTTCTCGGCGAGGTCGCGCATGAGCTCGGGGTTGAACTCCGATCCCATGCCGATGGTGGTCAGGCTGTAGCCCTCGGCGTTGTAGGCCGAGGACATCTCCACCAGCTTGGTGGAGCTCTCGATGCCCGCGGTGGCTTCGCCGTCCGACAGCAGGATCACGCGATTTTGCTGCCCCGCATCGGCGTGGGCCTCCACCGTCTCGTAGGCGACGCGGAGCCCGTCGTAGATGTTGGTGCGGCCGTTGGCCTCGAGGCTACCGATGGCCAGGGCCAGGGCCGGGTCGTCGCCGGCCAGCGCCTCGACCATGACCTCCGCGGTGTCGTCGAACCCGATGATGCTGATGCGATCGTCAGGGCCCAGGTCGTCGAGCATGCGGTACAGCCCCTCGCGCAGGAACTGGATGCTGGGGCCCTGCATCGAGCCGCTGGTGTCCACCGCGATGGCCAGGTTGAGGGGCGGGCGCTCGATCGTGGAGGGATCGATGGGGGTGTTCATCCCGAGCATGACCAACGTGCAGTTGGAGCCGTTGATCATGTTGCCCATCACGCCCAGCTCGCCGTGGAGGCAGATGTCCTCGCCACAGTCGGCGGGGGGAAGCTCGAGCTTGTGCTCGTTGAAGAACCCCACGTCGTCGAGGGTCTCGGGGCCGGGCAGGTCGCCTGCGTCGAGGATGGCGCGGAACTGGCCGAAGTCTTGGGCGCCGCCCTGGGCGACGCCAGCTCCGACTCCTCCGCCTGCCTCTCCCGCCGCGGAGTCGGCGGAGGCACCACAGCCGATGGCGAGGCAGGAGGCGGCCAGGGCGAGGACGGCGGGGCGAAGGTTTGCACTGAAGCGGTTCATCTGTCTGTTCCTCTTAGATTCGTAAAGCCAATCAACGAGTGCACTCGGGTTCAGCCGTCGCTGGGCTCGGCCAAGATCGCGACCACTTCGAGATCGAGGCCCAAGGTATCGGGACCCTCGGCGCACTCGGGGTCGAGTGCGGCCCGTTCTTCAGCGTGCGCGACCGCGACGGTCATCTGTCGAGAGCCCTCGCCCTCGAGCGTCTCAACGGAGCCGGGCAGCAGCTGTGTGACGCCGAAGTCTCCGCCACCCGCCGTGACGGCGGTGGACCGGGTGATGGTTCCGCAGCGCTCACCCACCACATACCCGCACTCGAACTCGGGGACCGCGGCGATCTGAAGGCCATGGAACATCGGGAAGACGTCGCCCCGGAAGGCGCGCAGCTCGATGTAGTCGTCGTCCGGGCCGCCGTCGATGGTGCGCAGCGAGATCCCGCCGTCGCCCTGACCACTGCCGGTGACGTTGTCCAGCTGCACCCGGCGGCCGGGCTCGATCTGAAGGTCGGTCAGTGGCGCGCACAGGTACCAGCGCTGCGAATCGTTGGGCTCGCCGTCGGTGTTGCGCGTGCCGAGGTCGACCGAGAAGCAGCCGTCGGCGCCACGTTCGATGCCGAAGACCTCCCAGGTGCCAGTCGGCGGGTTGCTCCAGTCGAGGCGGGTGGCGTCGCTCTGCGGGGCGCAGGCTCCATCGATGGGGGGAGCGGCGGGGGGGATCGAGAACACGACGGTCTCGCTGCCCATGTTGTCGTACTCGCCGAGGCTGTCGCCGTCTTCGGGAACGAGCAGATCGATGCCACCTCGTGGGCTCTCGTCGTAGCCCAGCGCGGGCACCGTGTGCAGGGGCACCGCGCCGTCGCGCCAAAATGCGACTGCGGGCGGCAGACCGTCGACGTCGAGCAACATCGCGTAGCAGCTGCTGGACTCGACGTCGTCCCACTCGTTGTTGACGCGAAGGCCGAGGTTTTGGTCGGGGTCGAGCAAGAACGACTGCGAGTCGCCGAACAGAGGCTCGGTGATGAGTCCGCCGGGGTCGTTGGCCACGGCATTGCAGTCGAGGTCGACCGATGGCGCGAGAGCACGGAACCGGACCACCAGCGGCTGGTCGCCCGCGTTGTGCACGTAGACGTCGGTGACGGGATCGAGGCGGAACGGCTCGCCGGGCCCAGAGCTGGTGGCGGCGCAGCACAGCAAGCCCGTACCTGCGGCGACCAGCTCCGCGCTGCGGCGCGCGGGGCTGTGAACCCGCTGCGCGATGACACGGCGGAACGCCCACAGCGACAGCCCCAGCGCGGGCAGAGCGATGAGGTCGGTGGCGTCCTGTGTGGTGATCCAGGGGATGCCCAGGGTTGCCATGGCCGCGCTCCACTGCGTCGCGACGACCGACGACAGCTGGAGGGCGGCGAACACCGCTCCCACCGCGACGTGCGACAGCAGCACGCCTCGTCGGGTGCGGACACGCAGCACCATTGCCAGCAGTATGGGGGCGACCACCAGGCCCGCGAAGTCGCTGAGCTTGCCCGTGAGAACTTCGGGCAGCATTCCCGCGCCCTTGAGCACGTGGTCGTTGAGCACCAAGACGGCGAGGCTGCCGATCCACAACGGATGCAGCAGCGCACGCGAAGGTCGAAGGGCAGTGCCAAGGGTGGAAGGACGAAGGGACATCGGCAAGCAAGGCTCCAAGTGGTCGAAGGTCGAACGCATCGATCGTAGTGCACGGGTGGGGTGCAAGCCCCACGTAGGACCGTGCGCGGGGTTGAAGACGGAGTGCGCTCGAACCCCTCGGTTCGCATGAGGGTAGTGCTCCTCGGTCCCCGTTCGATCGTCCATGGGATCAAGTTTTTTAGTCAATGATTTCAATACACTATGCAGGTCTTTCCGGAGGGTGAGGCGGCGCAGCTCGCCACGATGCTGGCACCACGACACCGATGTCAGGGCGGGACGGCCGTCGGTCCCACGATGCAAATCGATCGTCGGTTCGAACGGGAAGGCACGGTGGTCATGCGCTATGGTGTCTGCATGAGACTTGGATTGGCAGCGATTGCGACGCTGCTCATGGTGGGCTGCGGAGCCTCGTCGGCCGACTTCGCGGAGACCGACGACTTCATCGATCAAGACACCCCGCCGGGCAACTGCTCGGCCGGCACGTCATCACAGCCCTGCCCCAACCCCGACTCGACCGGCTCACCTGCGGGTGGTCCGTGCTTCGACTCCGACGATTGCTCGGGGGGCAATGCCTGCGTCGCTCCATACGAAGGCGGTGAGGTCGGCGACTTCACCTGCACCAACCAGTGCATCGAACTCGAGGACGAAGACTCGTGGTGCCTCGACGCGGGTGCATGCTGCGATGCGAATGCGAGCTGCCGTCGCGGCCTGTGTGTCGCCGGAGAGTCGGCCGATGAATCGGGCACCGGGACGGCCAGCGATTCCAGCGGCAGCGGCACCACGGGCGACACCGATGGAACCACAGGCGCCACAACGGGCGGCTCTAGCGGCTCTGGCGGCAGTAGCGGCACAGGAGCTGCTACTGGAACGACGGGCATGCGATGATCGACGGCAAGACCATGCGTATCAGACGGCTGTGCGGCACCTTGTTGGTCGGCTTCGGGCTCATCGCTTGCGGTGACGACCTCCCCGACCAGGTCACCGATCCCCCCGATGGCAATTGCCAGGCGGAGACCGGCTGCACGACCAGCGGTGGCGATACCACGGGCCGCCCCGACGCCGGGACGACCACGACCACGACCACGACCACCACCTCGACCACGACGGGCACCACCGACGATGGTCCCGCCACCGTCGGGATCCCCGATGAGTGCGCCTTCACCAGCGACTGTCCCGCGGGCGAGTTTTGCGTGGCCGAGTTCGACGAGAGCCTGGGCCCCGAGGGCAAGCAGCCCAACGAGTGCGTCACCGAGTGCGTGGGCATCATGGACGAGACCAAGTGGTGTCTCGATGTTGGTGCGTGCTGCGATCCCGAAGCCGAGTGCACCGACCGTGGCTACTGCGTGCTACCGGGTAGCTCGTCCTCGGATGGGGGCAGCGGCGACGACATGGGCACCAGCGGCACCGGTGGCAGCAGTACGGGCTGACGATGCCACGATGGCGTTGCCATCGTGTATGTGGGGGGTGCGTCACCGGCTGTATCCGGCCGATGACGCACCGCTGCGGTGTACGGTCGAAGGTGCGTCACCGGCTGTATCCGGCCGATGACGCACCGCTGCGGTGTACGGCGTGCTGGGGCGGCGATCGGTCGCGGGCTCGCTATACGCGACCGCGGCGACGTCGTCGTCGCTTCTTGCCCATCGTTGCGCCCTTGCCCATCTCGTCCTGCTCGGCCTTGCCGAAGTAGTACTGGACCCCGCCGCCGAAATAGAAGCCGGTGTTGAATCCACCGTTGATGGTGATCCCGACCGCGTCCTTGATGATGATCCGCGCGCTCACGATGAGGTTGACGACGGGAATCACGGGGGGCAGGCCGCCCTGCTTTCGGCGGTAGCCGAACGCATCGAGGTCGCTCTTGTTGCACCCGGTTCGGCTGCAGCTGGCGAACAGGTCGGGGTTGGGATTGGACAGCTCGCTTTCGTCGGGCGGGACCATGTCGCCGTCTTGATTGACGTCGTAGCGTGGGGTGCAACGGGTTAGATCGGAGAGGTCTTCGAGGGTCGAGCAGCTGTCGGTGCGGCCCCCGTCGGCAGTGAACCCCGCCGGTCCCGTGCCCAGCGGGGTCTGGTAGACGCCGCCCAGCAGCACGCCCAGGCCCAGGCCCGCGCCACCGCCCAGGCTGAACTCGACGTCCCTGGTGATCACGATCGGGGCGCGCGCGATGAAGTCCACCTCCATCGCGATGAGGCCGAGGTCCACCTCGGTGAAGTCGGCCGCATCGATGATTCCGGCGGAGCCGTTGTATCGTGCCTTGTCGAGCCACAGACCGTCGGGGACCTTGGCCCGCTGGTACTGCACCGAGGCGGTCACATCCAGCACCCGCGAGAATCGATAGGTGTAGTCGGCACCCACGAAGAAGTTGCAGCCGTCTTGCTGCCCCAGTCCGCGGTCGGATGCGAAGTTGCCGATCCCCGTGCCGCGACACAGCGCATTGGTGTGGGTCGCCAGCCAGTTCGACAGCAGCCACGTGGGGATGATGACGATGCCGCCGTGGGCTCCGAAACCGTGGCGATGGAACGCTTCGTCGCGCGCGGCCAGCCGTCGCGAGGTCTCGAGGGTCACTTCCTCTTCTTCTTCCTCGGGCTCGGCAATCGGCTCGAACTCTTCCTCGGGCTCGGGCTCCGGGATCGGACCGGATTCCGGGGCCCGGCTCGAGGTCGGCTGCATCGACGAGGTGGGCGCCTTGCTCGACGTGGGCTGGGAGGCGGCATCATCGGGCGCGGGGTCGGTGGTGGCCGACGCGGGCGCGCGGGATGAGGTGGGCTGCGGGGCGTCGTCGCTGGGCTGGGCGGTGCGCAACGAGGTCAGCGCGAGCATGTCGGCACCAGCCCAGGCCGTGGCGGGCCAACTGGCAGCAAGGGTCAGGCAGAACAAGCCAAGCGAGCGCATAGGCCCGATCATAGGCCGATTCGCGTCCGTCTTGCGCCATCGCGGGCGAAGATCGAGCCCAGCCCGTGGAGCGACGGCGACCAAGCTGCGGCGGGCCGTCGGTGGGCTCGGCATGTCCGTTTTCGCGAGATCGGCCGTCGGAGGCCGCCAAGCGACGTCAGAGCTTGATCTTGCGCCAGCCCTGGCTGAGGAATTTCGCACCCATCACGACGCCGAGAGCGCTGACATACATCGTCGCCGCCACCCACACCCCCTCCATGCCGTAGCCGAGGGTCGGGCCCAGCAGCCACGCGGCGGGCACGAAGAACCCAAAGTGCAGCATCAGCTCGGCGACCGCCACGAACACGTTGGCGCCGGCGCCGAACAGCGCCTGCGACAGCACGAGCCCGATGGCCATCAGCGGCAGGCCGATGGTG
The DNA here is from genome assembly GCA_022601155.1 of Deltaproteobacteria bacterium. Classification (GTDB taxonomy): domain Bacteria; phylum Myxococcota_A; class Polyangia; order Nannocystales; family Nannocystaceae; genus Paraliomyxa. Next base: position 6,840 of record JAHZJA010000288.1, read on the forward strand.
ACGATCCGCAGCGAGGTGGCGCCCGCCAGGGGCACGGCTGGATCGTTGGGAGAGACCAGCGCGATGATCGGCTCGGGGATCGCGAGGAACAGCCCGCCGATGACGATCATCGCGAGGATTCCGACGCGCGAGGCCTCCCATCCGTAGCGCGCGGCGAGGTTGGGCTTGTTGGCCCCCAAGCTCTGGCTGACGCAGGTGGCGGTGGCCGTGCCGAACGCAATGAGCGGCATGAAGCACACCCCCGCGATGTCCATGATGGCCTTGGTGGCCGCGCCGTACGTGTTGCCCGTGCCCTCGGCGCTGTCGATGAGTCCGACGAAGCGCATGAACAGGGCGAAGCCGGCCATCAGCACCACCGTCGCCACGCCCGAGGGGATCATCAGCTTGATGATCCGCCCCATGATCTGCGGGTTGAAGTGCGCGAACCGATAGAACACGTACTTGTCGCGGTAGTGCCGGCGCTGCGCGACCAGGGCGATGATGCCCAGGCCGAGGTACGTGCTGATCACCGAGGCATAGCCCGCCCCGGCCAGGGCCATCTTGGGGACACCGAGCGTCTCGTTCCCGTAGATGAAGAAGTAGTTGAGGATGATGTTGAAGACGTTCATCGAGACCGCGGCCCACAGGTGCACGTAGGTGCGGCCGATCCCGTCGAAGAACGCCTTGTAGGCGAAGGTCACCACCATGCCGGCGACGCCCAGCATGCGGATCTGTGCGTACTCGATGGCGAGGTCTTGCTGTGCTCCACCGCCGGCGGCCAGGTAGCCCAGACCATCGGGCGACGACACGTAGCCCAGCGCGGTGCCGAACAGACCGGTGAGCACCGCGATGACCAGCGCGTTGAACAACACCTGGCCCGCGCCGCGGTAGTTGGACTCGGCGTAGCGGCGACCCGTGATCGCTTGCGTGCCCGCGCCTACGGCGGCGAAGAATCCTCCGAACGCCCAGAAGAACGGCATGGCGACGCCCAGTGCCGCCTGGGACGCGGTGGCTTCGGAGCCCTCCAGTCGCCCGACCATCGCGTTGTCCGCGACGTTGACGAGGTACTGGGTGAGCATCGCCAGCACCACCCAGACGCCGAGTCGGACCACCCGGCGCACGATCGGCATCTCCAGGCCGAACTTGAACAGCCGGGGCGGCTCATCGCTGAGACTAGTGAGCTCGTCGGACAGCGGAACGACCTTTGGACACGGGGCTTACCCCACGGTGCGACAGCGAGCAAGTCACCGACGACCAGCCCCTTCGAGTTACGGAGACGGGGCAGGTTGGGTCGGGTCGCACCCCATCGCATTTCTCACACCGACGACGCGGCGGCATTGCCGGGGAAGGGAATTGACCCCCCTGGCCTACTTTGGTGGGGAGTCGAGCGCTTCGCCCGCGGTGGGCGGATCCTCGAGCGCGACGCCCAGGCCATCCACGACCCGGTTTGCGTACGCGAAATAGGCCACCACCTGGTTGGCATCGAGGAGCTCGGCGTCGGTCAGCCCCGCCTCGCGCAGCGGACGAAGGTGTGCGGCCGTCATCGCACCTGGAGCGATGGTCAGGGCCAGCGCGTAGTCCAACATCGCGCGCTCGCGGTCGGTCGCCTCGTCGGGCCATGGCCCGCGCTCGACGGCGGCGTGCTCCAGGTCGTCGAGGAATTTCGCGATGCGGTCGTCCTCCCAGCCATCGGCGGTCATTGCCCGGGTCAGACCGACCCGGTGGTGCGTGACTCAATAGCCGCAGTGGTTGACGGCCGACACCGCGACCGCCATCGCCTCACGTTCGCGCCGGGTCAGCCCCTGCGGTGAGTGCATCGCCGCCCGGTACAGCCGAAGGTGGCCATCGAGCGAGTCGGGTCGCAGCGCGTGCACCCGCAAGATGTTGTCGACTCGCCCCGTGTGCTCGTCGGCGCCCGCTTTGTACAGCCGTGCCAGCCGGCCGCCTTCCGCCCGGGCCTCGTCCTCGTCCATGTCTCGAATCCACGCCATCGTCGTCCCTCACCTCACTGGTCTACTAGACCAACATCCCGCGGCCGAGCTTCTCGACGTCTTGCTTGGACGGCGCCAGCTTGCCCGGGACCGCGCGGCCGCGCTGGACGGCGGGGCGTTCACCGACCGCGTCGAGCCAGCGCGACAGGTGGGGCAGACCCTCGATCGAGATCCCCGACCACTGATGGGTGCTGGCCCAGCTCCAGTTGGCGATGTCGGCGATCGAGTAGTCGCCCGCCAGATACTCGTGCTTCGAAAGCTGGCCGTCGAGCACCTCCAGCAAGCGCCGCGACTCCCGTTGGTAGCGCTCGATCGCGTAGGGGATGCGCTCGGGCGCGTAGCGGAAGAACACGTTGGCTTGCCCCATCATCGGACCGACGCCACCCATCTGGAACATCACCCACTGGATCACCCGTGAGCGCCCGGCGACGTCGGTCGGCATCAGGGCCCCGGCCTTCTCGGCCAGGTAGATGAGGATCGCGCCCGATTCGAACACGGCCAGGTCGTCGGCGTCGTGGTCGACGATCGCGGGGATGCGGCCGTTGGGGTTGATGGCCAAGAACGCAGGCTGCTTCTGTTCGCCGGCCCGCAGGTCGATGGAGTGCACGGTGTACGGCAGCGCGAGCTCTTCGAGGGCGATGGACGCCTTCCAGCCGTTGGGGGTAGACGCGGTGTGGAGGTCGATCATGGGGGTAGCCCTGGTCCGAGCCAGCCTACGTCACCGGGCAGACCCGTGTTAGCGACCGGGGCTGCGTAGGGTGACGACGATGGTATCGTCGTCACCCCGAGGTACCCGATGGCCGTCGAACTGAAGATCCGCGACATCCGCACAGGCAACGCCCAGGTGGCGGAATTCGAGAACATCGACGACGCCGAGGCGTGGCTGCGCGAGCGGCCGCCGTTCGTCGAGGTGCTGGGACCGCCGCGCCACGGCGCGATCGCAGCGAAGGACGAGATGCGCCTGCGCGATGCGATGCGTCCGCTCGACGAGCAGGAGCGCGCCGCCCAGACCAAGCAGGACGAGCGCGACGCCGAGGCCATGCGCAACATCCTCTCCGCGCAGCAAGACCGGATGAAGCAGGAGATGGAGGCTCGCCGCGAGGCGGTCAAGGATGCCGATCCCAATCGTCCGCTGCACATCGCGTTCGAGCGCGGCAAGGAGATGCGCAACGCCGATCCGATCGACGATCGGCCCGTGACGGAGGCCGCGCGCAAGGCCGTGCTGGCGTGGGTTGCCGAGCGCGACACGTGGGTGCACGCGCGTGGCCAGTACGTCAACGATGCCCAGGTCGTGGTGTGGCCCGGGCCGATCCCCAGCGGCAACGAAGAAGATCGTGTGGAGCAGGGCGGGCAGTTCAACGTGCTCGCCGGGACGGCGCCCGAGCTCAACTGAGCGGTGGCAGGCGTGGGCCTGCATGTGGGCTCGTTCGTGCGTTGGGGTTGGGGCGCTCCGAGGTTGGCCCCAAGCCGGGCGGCGGTGGCTGAGTCGGTGGTGCTCGTCGCGAGCCACCACGTCGCATCGGTAGTGTCGGCTACGCGATCGTGGTGGTGGCCTCGATCGGGACAGCGCAGGCGACGCGGCGAGACGCAACGAAACGGCCAATTGCAGCCCGGATGGCCTTGGGTATGACGTACGGCACGCGCCGAAAAAAAGAATGAACTGTTCCGGGCAAAAGCGACACTGCTTCCAATGAGAGCGCTGGCCAACCCGCAACGGGGCCGGGCTCTCGATGGCCTGTCGTTGAATATCGAGGAAGTGAAGGAGGACGATGACGATGTCCGCATGGAGAACTATCGACGACGAGCAGGCGGCCCCGTCTGCGCCCACCCCCGAGTCCGTCGTGCTGCCTCGCGAGGGATCGATCGCCATTGCCACCTCCAATGGTTTCGTCACCGTGAGCGCCGAGGGGGCCGCGGTTCGGGTGCAGTTTGGTGACCGAGATCCTTGCGTGCTGCTGCGGGTCACCGATGCCATCGAGCTTCACGACGGCGACATGATCAGCGCGGGCAACCAGTGGATCTCGTACGAGGTGGGTCGGCAAGGGCGCCCCAACCGGTTGCACCGCGTCGAGTCCGATGGGCGCGTGACGATGACCCTCAGCCTGCGCAACTCCTCCACGATCGTGGGGCGGACGGCCGGGGACATCGTGCTGCCGGGCGATGCACGGCTGGCCTCCCTTCACTTTCAGGTGCTGTCCCGCGACGAGCGGACGTACTTGCAAGACATGGCCACCAAGGACGGGACGTACCTGCTGGTGCGAGCCGGGGAGCTGTTGCCAGCGGGGAGTGTGCTGACGATCGGCGATCGCACGGTCCAGCTCGAAACGCCCGCCACCGGGGGTGCGCAGGGGCTGCCGCAGTGGCCCAACCCATGGCTCGGGGCTGCCAACTCCGACATGGACGATGGCATGGAGGGCGTGACCCGGATCTCGCGGTCGCGGCCGACTCGGAGCTACGGGCACGATCAGACGTTTGCTTGAGTGCGCCGGGGTTCGATGATCCCGTGACCGAGTGACGGGGGTCCCCCCAAGAGGACGACGCCAAAGCCTCGCGACTGGCGTTCACGCTCGGGTCTTCCACGAGATGAAGATCGTCGAGTACGGGGGGACGCCGAGCCGCTCGACGTGCTGATCGATCCGTGGCCTCCCGAGACCACGCTGCTCATCGTCGCAGTGCTGCAGCGCGTCGTCGTGGCGGGCCAGCTCGATGGTCGCAACCCCGAGGCGTCCATGGCCGACGTGCTCGTCCGGTTCCGCGCTGGATGCGGCGGGGGTGCCTGATGCCGTGGCTCTGGAGGCCACCGGCTGCCGCGCCAGAATCGGGCGCGAGGGCTCGAATTCGGGGCTTTCGGTGGCCCTACGCGATGGATTGCTCTCGGAGCGAGATTCTCGCAATCGATTTCCCGCCGACCCAGACTACCTCGGCCGACCGTGGCAAGCGCGCCCGGCTCCACAAAGGAATCGAGACGATCATGGGATGGGTAGTCAGCACTCACGCCGGTTGGTGGCGGTCGACCTCACCCCAGTACGTGACGCTACCGACGTCGTGGAGCTTCGTGACGTATACCGCCGATGGCGAGATACTCCCCAGCGATCGCGCGTGGATGCTCCTCGCCGCGCTGCGCTCGAACGATGAAGAGCACGCCCTGGCGCAGGCGCACGCCGTGCATCGCGCCTACACGAGGATCCCCAACTACACCGTATATGGGGGCAACGACTTCCAGGCCGGCGTCTATCGAGTCGGCGAGGCGCGAAAGACCCTGACGTTCGGCCCGGGCTCCGTGTCCACCCTGCACGAGCTCGTCCACCACTATCTCCGGGCCTCGCCCGGGTCGATCCACTGGCTGGCGTGCATGACTCATGCATGAGGAACGCGTCATGCCTCGTCCTGCCAAAGTACCGTCGGCGAATTGCTCGTCGCCTTGGAAGCCAGGAACCCACGTGAACCAGCTCAACGAGTCAATTCGCACGTCTCGGCACCGGCCGGCGTTTCTGCCCGCGTTCCCGGCGGCAGCCCTGTGCTCGGTCCTGTGGTGTGGCTGCGGGACCGTCGACAGTGACACGCTCACGACGACCACCGAAGGGCAGACGACAGGCACTTCCAGCACCGGTGTGCTCACTACAGCCGGCGGCTCGAGTTCGGGCAGCACGAGCACGGCCGCCGCCAGCAGCTCGAGCGGAGACAGCACCGAGACCTCGGCGTCCACCGACGGCGGTTTGGTGTTCGACCTCGGGCGTCAACCAGACATCGGAGAGATCGACGATCCCGGCGCCCCGCTGCTGTGGTACGCCGTGGCCGATCGACTCATCTACATCGAGCTCGATCCCATCGACGGCTCGGTGGCCCTGCTGGTCGATCATCAGATCACCACTGATGTGGCGCTCTCCAACGCGGGCGCGGGAATCGCCCTGCTCGACGACGGTGGACTGCTCATTGCGCGCGGACCCAGCAGCGGCCCGTCCGGCAACTACGCTGCAGACTCGTCGTCGATCTTCTATGCGCCGTCCCCACCCACTACGGTGGCCGGCAACGCGCAGTTCCAATTCCTGGGGCAGCTGCCCGACAATATCCCCGTCGAGGCCATTCACGTGGACTGCGAGGGCCAGGTCTACTTGATGGACAGCGGCACGAACTCGGCGTCGTCGGTGGGCAATCGCCTGCTTCGCCTCACGGGCGACTACTTCGGCGGCGACATGAGCTACGAGGTGATCACCGACCTGGGTATGGCGAGCGTCGCCGACATCGACGACATGTCGCCGGGTATCGACGCCAACGGCGATATCACCGACAGCCAAGGCTTCGCCATCGACAGCGGGACGGTCCACGACTTCGACTATGTGTCAGGGACTGGCAACGCCCTGGGTATGGCCGGTACCTACGGAATTCACGCGTTGGGTGGTCCCCTCTTCGAGGACCAGACGGCTCGCCTCTACGTGTTGAACGTCGCCGCCGAGCTGTTCGAGGTCGATCCCGTGACGTTGGCATCATCGGCAGTCTTGGTCACCGGACCCGATGTCCCTGGGATCCCCAACGGGATTGCCGGGCTCGCGGGGCCCTTGACGGCGTGTGATACCGGTTTTCCGCAGGGCTGAAGCCGCGCGCGCATCCACTGGCGATCGAGGCCGCGGCGCAGCTGGCCAGTGACCTGGTTGGAGCGTCGCGGCATCCCATTGCGGTGAGTCCGACCGCGTGTCGACGGAGCCGTCGTGGAGTGCGGCTCGGCTTCGATGGCGCGCCTGGCCGAGCAGGGGACCGCGCCGTCAGCCCAATGGGGACCGCACGGGCGAGCATTCGGCCGCGACGGCCCGACTGCGATGACCTCGACTGCAGCCGAGCGCACGGTCAATGCCATCGGCGGCACTTCAGCCGACGGGATCGATCGAACCGCATGTCTCGATGACCCCGTTGGCCAGGGTCTCGGCGACCACGGTGCGGTAGCCGCTAAAGTCGCCGATGTCGCCCCAGGCGGGTGCGTCACCGAATGCGCTCAGGAACTGCCACACCGGGGGGTCCCACTCGGGGACACAGTTGGGCGCGAGCAGCCCCCCTGTCACGATGCAGGCCTCGCCGCCACACCCCGCCTTGGCGTCCACCAGCATGTCGCGATAGGTCGACAGTCCCTCGGGCGAGTGGTCGGTCTCGTTGGTCAGCACGAAGACTGCCAGCGCGGCGCCCTCGTCACGGACGAAGCCGCCGTTGGTCGGCGCATTGACGGGATCGACCGCGTAGGCGGCTGCCGCGACGGGAAAGTCGAAGGCTCCCCCATCGCAGCCCACGCTGATGATCGCACCCGCGAACCAATCCATGAGGTCTTCGCGGGCACGGTCGTCGTGGGTTCGAGCGGCAAAATACGAGCGCTCGTCGTACTCCAGCAGTCGGCCCTGATAGCCGTTGCCGACGACGGGGTGATCGGTGATGTAGTGCTCCTCGATGATCGCGGGACCCTCGTTGGCCGCGCACAGAGCTTCCTGGTGCGAGCCGCCGTCCGAGAACGAGCTGGTCACGATACCCACGTGCAGATCGGTGCCCAGGGGCAGCGAGTCGAACATCGCGTCGACCAGATCGGGCACCACCGAGGCAAGGCCCTCTTGCTGGGCACACATCGACCCGGAGTTGTCGATCACGAACAGCAGGTCGACGGCGTTGCAGCCGTCGGTGGGGAGACCCGGGCCGGGCAGATCGAGCCGCCCGCCTCCATCGTCGACGCTGCCGCCTTCGCTGGTGCCGCTGCCCACACTGTCACTGCTCTCGTCGTCGGGGAGGTCGATGCCGCTGGCCCCGAGCGAGGCGACCGCGTTGTTGCGATCGGACCCGGGAGTCCCACACCCCAGCGCAACGATGGCGGCCAGACTCCACCATTGCGCCTTCGACCGGGTGCTCGGGCTCGCGGGCAGCCGACGGCCGTTGTCGCCGTCTGCTCGTTGCTGAGTGCGTGCCTCGTCCGCGATCCCGAGTTCGTAGATGCTGGCGAGGTGGTTCATGGGGGAGTCACTTCGGGAGGATGGGGGGTCAGTCCGAGACAATGCCGATCTTCAGGACCGAGCCCGGCGACGAAGGCAGCCGAGGCCGAGCGTCATCAGCCCCAGCCCGAGTGCCGGTGTCCAGCGGGGTTGCCCCACGCGACAGCTACTGCTGGTACCGCTCTCGAAGCCCAAGCCCTGCCCGGCGTCACTCCCCGAAGTGCCGCTGTCATCCGCCGATGTACCAGCCGATCCGTCGCTGGTCTCGCCCCCGGTTCCACTGTCGTCGTCGGTGCCGCCGTCGTCGACTCCACCGTCTGCGCTGCTCTCGGTCGCCTCGACGACCTCGAACGACAACGTCTGTGCGTCGAGGTTGCCGTAGGCATCGATGACCTCCACCAGGAATTCGTACTCTCCCACCGGTGGTTGGGAGAAGGCGATGAAGTTCCATTGGATGTCGCCGGGCACGAAGCTCGGCCCGGGGTTGAAGTCCTCGTCGCAGACCTCGTTGGTGCAGCGTGTGAAGCTGCCCAGCTCCTGTGGCATCCCCTTCAGCCACGTCCACCGCACGCCGACCATGCGCGAGTTGTCTTCGATCTTTGCCGTGATGGTGAAGTCCTCATCCGTGCCGACCTCGGCCCCATTGGGCGGGAAGGTCGAGACGATCTGCGGCGGCACCACGTCGGGGCTCCGGGGGCCGACCACCCCCATCAGCTCCTGGTACGAGTTCTGCTGCTCGCCGCCGCCTGCAGGGCAGAGCATCTGGTGGACATCGCCACAATGAGCGACTTCACCCTCGTCGTGGCTGAGGTTCACGCAGCCGTCGACGAAGATCCTGAACCCGTCGTTGTAGAACTCGTAGAGCAGATCGGTGGGGTAGTCGCTGTTCTCGAGGCCCCAGTTGTGGGCGATCCCCTGGGCGGCGACCTCCGCCACGGTCTGGCATCCCTCGGTCTCCGTGAAGGTGATCGAGACTTCGTTGCGCTTGAGGCCATCGCACGCGACGCTCGAACGTCCGCACGACTGGGCTCCGATGAGGCTCGACGAACCTCCGATGACGGCGAGCGTGTACGGCTGGAACTCGGGCGGTGGCTCGGTGGTGAAGACCACGTCGAAAGGCTCGAAGTACGACAGCAGTTGTTGGTATTCGGTCGCGGCTCCGTCTCCGAATGCAGGGAACGAGACCTCTTGCTGGATCAACGAGGTGCATCGCTGCGCCGAGTGGGAGCTGTTCCCGGGGCTGCATTCGGGCTGCAGGGTGATGCCGTCCATCGCCACGTACACGACCGCGGGGCTGGGCTCGTAGCTGAGGGCGGGCAGCGGCGGCTCTCCGAGCTCGGCGAGGGCCTGCGCATCGGCGCTCTCAGTGGCGCCTACGTGTGGCCGGTACCGCTGCTCCGCGAGCGGTTTGGACAGCGCATCATCCAGCGCAAGCGCCCAGGGCACGTCCGGCTGGATACGCCGGGTCGGCGTATCGGCCGCCGCAGCGGATTGCAGGGGTACAGCCAGGAGGGCGAGGGTTGTCGTGGGGATCAGGAGCGAGCGCATGGGGGCGGCCGGGGGCTTCGACCCACGAGTTGCGACCGGAGGCCCGGTGTATTCACTGCGCCTGAAATTGTTGGTTGGGTGCCCGTGCCACCTCTACCCAGCCGTCGCCTCGCGCTCCGCCCCGCTGTCGTACTCCATCGAGGTGTGAGCGTGCGGAAGGCGGGGGTGCACGCAAGCCATCGAGGCGTGGCCCCCGTTCACGGCAACAGCACACTGAGCGCGAGGTTGGCTTGTGCTTGCACCTGAGCGGCCGGCGCCTTGGCTCCCATCTGCACGAGCACGGTGCTCAGCTGCGTATCCAGATAGCGAGCCGCAAACGCCGGCGAGAACTTGGGGTTGGCCTGGCCGGTCTCGACCGCCTGGGCGTACCAGGCCTCGAACGCCCGCAGCCGCTCGTCTTCGAGCGTCTGGACTCTCGCCATCGTCTTGGGGCCCAGGCGTCGCCTGTCCAGCCGCATCTGGGTGAACAGGCATCCCGCGGGCACACTGCGCTGTGATGTCATCCCGGCGACGAGCTGCTCGAGGAACGGGCCGAAAGGGTGTTCGGCGGCGATGATCGACAGCAGGGGCACGATGACCTGCTGGCGATAGTGTTCGAGCGCCGCCTCCATCAAGCCGTCCTCGTTGGTGAATTCCCGGTACAGCGCTGGCTTGGAGAGACTGGCGCGGCGACACAGCTCGTTGAGCGAGACCGCGTGCAGCCCCTCGCGCCAGTACTGGTCCATCGCCGCTGCTACGGCGCTGTCGCGATCAACGGTCTTGGGACGACCCGGGCGTCGCTTCTGTGGCGTCTGGCTCAAGTTTCCGTTCCGATCGGTACGATACCTCTTGACGTGGGCCTATGGTCGAGATAAATATTTTTGGACCAAATGGTTCAAAAATAAGGAGGCGGGGAGTGCTGGGTGAGATGCCGAGCCGCTGCACGGCTCCAAGCTCCACGAAAAAACGCATGCTCGCAGGACACTTCGCCACCGCCATCATCGCCAAGCAGCACGGCCCCCGCGCTCCTTTCGCGTTCTACCTCGTCGTCTCCCAGCTCCCAGATCTGCTCTGGCTGACGTTCCACTTCCTCGGGCTCGAGCCCACCGGGCCCGACAACATCATGACCGTCAGCCTCGACACGCTCGCGGTCGACATGACGTACAGCCACGACCTGCTCCCGATGCTGGGCTGGATCGCGCTGGTCGTCGTGGCGGGTCGGGCGTTGTTCGGTACGTGGCGGCCGGGCTGGATCGGCGGCGCCGTGCTCGTCGTGCACGCGCTGACCGACTACATCGCCGGCCACCCCCACAACGTGTTCGGCCCCGAGACCCACGCCGTCGGCACCGGGATGTACCAATCGGCCCCGTACGTTGCGGTCGGGATCGAAGCGGTCTTCATCGCTGTCGCCACGGTCTGGATCCTGCGCGTCGACGCGAAGGCTGGGGTGCGGCGGAGCCCATCCACGTACCGAGCATGGGTGGCGGTCTTCGTGGGCGGGGTCGTGTTCATGCTCTCGACGGCCGAGCTGTCGATGGTCGAGATGACCGGGCTGGAGCCGATCGCGGCTCTGTCTGGGAGCACGGTTCCGGGGCTCGCGTTGACGTATCTGATCATGTTTGCCGCCATGCTCTGGGCGGAGACCCGACCTTTGGTGGGGCAGGCCTGACGCGCCGCCGGGAATCGGTCCGGGCGTCCCAGGTCGAACCGCTGGCGCGGGTATTGGTCCAGGGGCTACGCCGCATCCTGCTCGAGCGGTACTTGCTGGGCTGGCCCTGACCGCGGCCGAGCTCCCGAGGTGTTCGCGGCTCCGGAGGGGACGATTCGCGGTCGCATGCGACCGGTCACGCTCCAGCCGCGGGTGGCTCTCGACACACCCGTCCGCGGGTGGCGCGGGTGTCGAGTCGCTCATAGGGTCGCGAGACGTCGGTGACGCACGTATCGACGACGAGGCTGGGAGCGGGAATGTGGGCCCTGGGGCCCACCATGCACGCCGCCGCGCGGGTGCGATCGGGAGAATCGTCGTCGTTCCTGAATACCGACGAGGGTGATGCGCATCTTCTCGTGCGACCCCAGGGTGCGGGCAGGGCTGGACGACGCGAGCGTCGAGACAGCGTGGCCTCTCCCGCGGGATACGACGGCTGGAAAACGCAATGGACGACAATTGGCACCGAGAGCCCTCTTCCCCGGCTGAATCCACTCTTTGCGCTCGTCGCAGACGCCCGCCGCGCTCGACGCTCGGCGGTGCGCTGCGGGTCTCCGCACTCCTGCTCCTCGGCTCCGTGGTGGCCCTTGGCTGCGACGCTTCGGGAGATGACCCGGTCTTCGAGGCCGACGACCTCGAGGTGTTGGATCGGTCGATTCTGGACGTGGAGCAGACGCCGGTCGAGAACCTCGATGACCATGAGCCCAGCGGCGAGCCGGCCCGAGGCTGTCCCGATCCGGACGAGCCAGGCGTGTCCTACTGGGGCTTTCCCGTCGACTGCGTCGGAGTGAACATCCATTGTGCCCCCGGCTGGGAGAACCTTCCTCCCCGGTGCGGTTGCGGCTGCGAGCAGTTCGGGCTGTTGCCCGCCGTCGACTTCGCTCCCTAACAACCCCGCGTTGCCGGAGCCGACAGCACCACGTGTGTCTGGCCCGGCGCCGCATCTACACCGCCCGTCCAACACGCAGATTCCACTCCGCCTGCCGGGGACACTGTGACTGAAGAGCGGTTGGGATGGCCTTGGGCCGGCGACCTGGAACTCCGACGCGCTCGATCGTTCGGCCGATCGTGTGACCTGCGGGTCGCAGCGACTCGGCCGAACGAGTTCGCCATGATGCAGGCTTGCCTCAAGCGTGAGCCTGGGTGCATCTCGGTGACGAGGGGCTGGCGGTGTCCGGAGATGTGGCCGCTCCGCGACTGGGCTGAGGAGGCTCGACCAGGACCGCCAACGCTACGCCGGTCGAGTGGAGTCCGCTGCGGGCGACGATCCAACTCCGATCAGGACCGCGGCCATATCCTTGGCCACCCGTATTGCGGACAGGTCTTCGGCGACCTGCGCCTGTACGACCGCCCCCTGCACCAAGAGATTGATCTGATCTGTCAGCGTGTCCGGGTCAGGCGCGCCGGTGTCGACCACCAGCTGCTTGATCGCTTGCTTCACCAAGCGCTTGGCCTCTCGACTGATCGCCTTGCACTTGTTCTCGGGATCGGCAAATTCACACGCGGCTTTGGTGAACAGGCACCCTCTGAAGCCCTCGCTGTGGATCCAGCCGGCATAGACATCGAAGAGGCCGAGCAGTCGCCGTTGCGGATCCCGGCCGAGCTCATCGACGCTCCGCACGAGCCAGTTGCGTAGGTTCTCATCCTCGCGGCGCAGCACGGCCAAGATGAGCTCCTCCTTGGAGCGAAAATGATTGTAGAGCGTCTTCTTGGAGACGTTGGCCGCGTCGCGGATCTTCTCGATGCCGGTGGCGTTGAAGCCCTCCGCAAAGAACAGCTGCGTGGCGGCGTCGATGATCTGCTCTCGCTTGGATACCTGCGGCATGAGACCACATCCGGATTACACTGATCAGTCTACCATGGAAAGCGGGTTTTGGCAGCAGCTGTGGCCCAACGCTGCGGCGTTTTCGGACGAATTTCCCGTGAAATACGAATTTGTCCTTGACGAGGGATACCGGTCGGTCTAGTTTGAACAGCGACGAAAGTAAACCGATCGGTACACCCGGGCCACGGCCCAACCGACTTCCCATCCGAGACGAGCACAATGTCCACCGCAACCGATACCAAACCAACTGGCGTGTCCCCTGCAGACGAAGCCCGCAGCTTCGCCGAACACAAAGCAGTCGAGAAAGCGCTCCAGCCCTATATCGCCTCCGCGAAGACGGGCGACGGCGACCTGAACCGCACGGCCTTCTTCGATCACGCCCACATCGTCGGCTCGATCGGAGGCGAGTTCTACAACATGGACGCTGACACCTTCAAGGGTGCGGTTGCCGAAGGAGGACCGTCTCCGGAGATCCAGCACCACATCGCGTGGATCGATATTTCCGGCCCCGCCGCAGCTGCGAAGGTCGAGTTCATCAACTGGAGCGGAAACCGGTTCACCGATTTCTTCGTCCTCTACAAGCATGATGGTGTGTGGAAGATCAGTGGAAAAGTCTACGACTCCCACTCCAACAACTAGCCTCCGATACACCCAGCAACGCAATCGAGAGAAGTGAACGACATGACTGATTTTTCGATTCACACGCACCAGACCGCTCCCCAAGGCAGCAAGCCCATCCTCGAGGGGGTGCAAAAGGCCTACGGTTTCGTCCCGAACCTCATGGGGACGCTCGCAGAGTCCCCCGCCGCGGTGGAAGGCTACGCCGCACTCTCGGGGATCTTTGGGAACAGTGACCTGACCCCAACCGAGCAAGAGGTCATCTTGATGACCAACAACCGCCTCAACAACTGCGGGTACTGCATGGCGGCGCACACGACGGTCGCCAGAATGAAGCGGCTCCCGGACGACGTCATCGAGTCGCTGCGCAACGGGCTCCCGATCGCCGACGCGAAGCTCGAGACGTTGCGGCTGTTTGCGGCCAAGGTCAACCGACAGCGAGGCGTCATCGACCCGGCGGACGTGGATGCGTTCCTGGCTGCGGGCTACACCCGAGCGAACATCCTGGAAGTGATCCTCGGCACTGCGCTCAAGGTCATGTCCAACTACTCGAGCCACGTGGCCGATACCCCGATCGACGGAGCATTCCAATCGAACATCTGGTCCGAAGCAGCATGAGCCGCTGTCGGTCCACGATCGGCCGTCGGTCGTGGACCGCTGTCCTCTGACACCGCTCACAGTACAACCGAGGGTCACACACGATGAGCATCGAACTCTGGGCACTGCTGACAGCAGGCCTGATGGTCTACCTGTCTATTTTCCTGCAAACCAACCACGCGTCGCTGGTCCTGGGTGTTCGGCACAGTCTCTCGAACCGCGACACCCCCGTGGAAGAGACACCGCTGGGCGGGCGCCTGCGCCGAGCGACGGCCAACAGTATCGAGAGCATCGCCGTGTTCGCACCGCTGGTGGTCGTGGGGCAGCTGGCCGACATCTCGAACGTCTGGACGCAGTATGCAGCCGTCGCGTTCTTGATCTCTCGGGTCCTGTACCTGCCGGCGTATGCCCTCGGTCTCGTCCCTGCCCGCACCATGATCTGGACGCTGGGCTTCTTCGCCCTGCCAGTGTTCACGTACGGACTGCTGTCCTAGCCTCGACTTTGGCGGTTTTCCACGCGCCATGACACCACCCCCGACCGCTGTGGCAGTGTTTTCGCTCCTCGACGCATGACCCGATGCGCCTTCGAAGCGCAGCCTCGCCAGGCAGCTGCCGCTGACGGCGTTGTGGCCCATGGAAAACCGCCAAAGTCGAGGCTAGCCCAAGCCGGTCGGCGCGAGACAACCGAGCCACCGCAGTGACGATCGCTCCATCGAGCGTCGAGTGATCCAAGCCCTGGCCCTCGGCGCTCCACATCCGCTCATACAACGACGACGCGCTCGGCACCGGTGCGACCAGCCCCTGGCCGAGCGAGGCCCACGACGCACGCCTCGTACCCCGCGAGTGCTCGTGCACCGCGTGCCGCGAGCCACCGCCAACGAGAAGCAACCACATGCAGACTTCAACCGGGTTCTTTCCTCATCGGATCTTGTTCACGATGCTCCGCGTCAGCGACCTCGACGCATCGATTGCGTTCTACCGAGACATGCTGGGCATGTCCGAGCTCGGCCGGGAGACGTTCGAGGACGCAAAGTTCACCGCGGTCTACCTCGGGTACGGAGCGCTGGCGAAGGATGCCGTGCTGGAGTTGACGTACAACTGGGACAACGACGGCTACGCGCACGGCACCGCCTACGGAAACGTCTCGCTTGCCGTCCAAGACCTCTTTGCACTCGAAGCGTTCCTCGTGCAACA
>JAHZJA010000289.1 GCA_022601155.1 Deltaproteobacteria bacterium
AGCAGGAGATTGCAGAGCGCTTCGAGCACACGATTCGGGAGCGCTACTTGAAGGCCTGGCTCCGTGACGACGCGGCCGGGCCCGAGGGCGCCGACCGGGTGATCTTGCTGTATGCGATGTCGCTCATCTACGCCACTCGGGACAACGCCCTCGGGCAGCACATCCAGAACAACGCGCGATGGTGGGCCAACTCGCTTGGGCTGTCCGAGCGGATCGTCACCTACTACATCGAGTCGAGCACGGTTCCCCACGATGCGGAGCTGCCTGCGAAGATCGACGCTCGCACCGGACGCGAGTGGTTGGAGTACAGCGAGCTGCTGTGCGGTACGCTGGGCGTGAAGGATCGTGCCGTCACGGACAAGGGCCTCGCGGCGCTCCGGGTTCAGCCGTCCTTGCGCAGCGAAGCCGAGTACGAAGCACTCGAGGAAGCCCGGCTGCTGCTCCTCGAAGACGAGTCGCTGTCGGTCACGCTCTCGCTGATTCTCGGGGAGCTCGATGCATCGCTGGCGAGTGATGACCACCGGGTGTTCGTCCAGGTGGCGGCGGCGGTGGAGGAACTCACCGAGCCGGTCCCGGTGCTGGAGTCGGGTCTGGGCCTCAACACGCTGATGCAAGAGCTCGGGGCCATCGACCGTTGGCGAGCGCGGCACCTCGAGCCGTCCCGTGTCATCGACGATCGCTGCGGCACCGAGCCCGGCACCGCAGCGGCTGCGATGGCCCGCCGGCGGGCCAAGACGGCCATCACCGGTCTGCTGGAGTCGATTCCCGAGCAGCGGGTTCGGGATGGCCTGTCGTTCTTCGACCAGAGCGAACGCTTGCTCGAAGTGGGAGCCGTTCGCGGCTACGGCGGGGGGGCGACCGTGACGATCTCGGGCTACTACACCAAGGACGCGTTCGAGAACACCGTGGCACCCGTGCTCCGGGAGGCCAGCACGACCTTGTCCGGCTACGCCCTGGAAACCGACGATCGCGACCGCGTACGCCGTCATGTCAAGAACGCGATCGCGGCCTATGCCAGCGCCTATCGGAACGAGCTGGTGGCGTACTACCTGGGCTTCGAGTTCGACCCCGGCTCGCAGGTCGCTCTACCCTTCGCACTCGAGGGCATGGCTCAGCCCTCCTCGTGGTTCGCCGACTTCCTCACCACGGTCACCGACAACGCTTCACTGACGCTGCTCGACGACGAGTATCACGCGCCACTCGAGAGCGCGCTGGAGACCTTCTCTCCGCTGGTCAAGCTGCTCGCCGAGGAGGACGGGGCGATCCCTGGACTCGAGCCCTACACGGCGATCGTCGCGGGGCTCCTTCCGCTGATGAAGGCGTCGGGAGCCGTGGCGCCTGCGGTCTCCGAGGAGGACGGCCTCGACGCTCGCTTGACCGGACTGGGCCGCCTCGCCTTGCAGACCCTGCAGGGGACCGAGGTCGACCGCCGCGCGCAGGTGACCGAGTGGCTCGAGGGCGCACGGATCGACTACAGCTGGCACCAGCCCTTCAATGCACCCTTGGAGCTGATCTATCGCTACGGCGAGTACGACGTGGAGGATGAGGTCGAGGAGGCTTGGGTCGAGGAGGTCCTGCCCGTCGTTCGCAGCGTGCTGTCCGCCTACCCCTTCGACGGCGCCGCGGAGACCGATGCACGCGTGGTCGACATCGAGGGCAAGCTGCGCAAGCAGGGGTCGGAGCCGGGAGAGCTGTGGACGCGCTTCGATCGGCTCATTGGGCCGGCCACCCAGGTTCGGGGCGACCGAATCGTGATGCTGGGATCGATCCCTGCGCCAATGGGGATGCTGGACACGCTGGGCGATGTGCAGAACTTGTCCGAGATGTTGTGGGACGTGGACGGCAAGCGCGTGCCCTTGTCGCTTCGGGTGTCGCCTCGGGCGCTGCCGACCAAGGAGCACGACGGGCGGAAGGCCTCCATGGCGTACCTCAGCTCGGGGGGATCGGCCGTCTACGCGTTCAACCAGCGGCCCGAACCACAGACGCTGGAGCTGCGCTGGTGGGATCAGGGTGACTCGGTCGTGTCCTTGACGATGAACAACGCCGATGGCGACGATGCCAAGGAGTTCACGGTCGAGGAGGAAGGCACCACGTTCTCGCTGTATCGGTTGCTCGACCAGGGCCGCGATTGCAAGGGCAAGCAATGCCGACGCAAGCCCACGAGCACCACCTCGCTCACCCAGGCGGCGATCAACAAGGGCCGACGATGTGGCCGTTTCGCTTCACGAGGGTCCGCTGGCAAGACGGTGACATGGAGCGTGGCCATCGACGATGTTGGCGCGGTCCGGCGACTGATACGTCTGACGTTCGACGACGATCCATGGGCTCCCTTCGCGGTGAGGGATTGTCGGTGAGTCTGCGCTCGTTGCTCTGGCTGTCGCTGTGGTTGGGATCCGCGTGCAAGACCGCGGCGCCCACGAACACTCCCGAGCCGGCGGCGACCCCCGCTCCTGCCGCCGGGACGGGTGGCGGCCCGGCTGCAAGTCGCGGAGCTGCGGGGGATGGTGGCTCGGGTGACGCCGCCGCCGTGCCCTCGTTGACCATTCGTGTTCGTTCCAGCCCCGACGGCAACGATGGGCGGCCGCTGTACGTGCTGGTCCGGGCCGTCAGTCTCAAGGACTTCGTGGAGGACGGCTACAAGGAGGTCGCCGACCTCGTGGTCGAGCCGGACGAGACGGTCCTGGCCAAGCTGGTGGTGTTCTCCGGGACGGAGCGCTCGGTCACGCTCGACCAACCCGATGCGAAGACCGTGGGAGTGTATTGCATGTTCACCGAGGCCAGCGGCTCGTCGTGGAAGCGACTGTTCGAGGCGCCGACGTCGATCGAGGTCATCGCTGGTCGCGATAGGATCCTCGACGGCGACGACGACCAAGCCATCGTGGTGCCCGAACAACCAAGCGACACCGCGGAAGATGACGCGCCCCGCGACTCGAGCTTCGATTGGTTCTGGACGTATGCGGACTGACGGCTCGTTGCGCCGGGGCTAGTCTCGGCTTTGGCGGTTTTCCGTGGGCCACAACGCCGTCAGCGGCAGCTCCCTGGCGAGGCTGCGCTTCGAAGGCGCATCGGGTCATGCGTCGAGGAACGAGAACACTGCCACAGCGGTCGGGGGCGGCGTTGTGGCGCATGGAATATCGCCAAAGTCGGGGCTAGTCGTCCGGCTCGTCGGGCCGCGGGGGCGAGGGCGTCGTGATGGTGCTCGGGGGGTCATCGGCGGTGCCGCCGTCGAACGGTGTCGAGGTTGCCACGCGGGTGGGTCGCGGCTGAAGTCGCGGAAACGGCAGCGAGTGCACATTGGTGGGGGCTTTGTTCGTGCCACGCGGGGGGCGCGACAGTGCGCTGCGCTCGGCGTCGCGGCCAGCGACGGAGATCCCGAACGTCACGGCCACGCCATGTTGCGCTTGTGCGGGGCTGAGGTTGCCAACGATCTTGGACACTCCGCGGTCGGGATGCCGCGTGCGGACGATCAGTGCGGGAGGAAACGGGTCTTCCTCCGTCGATTCCGACTCGTCGTCGGCGGCGGACGTGATGCTCGCCGCAGCGGCGGTGGTCGTGGTGGGCTCGGGCTCGTCCTCGGGAGAAGGAGGCACCTGTCTAGCGTAGGCCGCGAAGATGCAATGGTCCATGAGGACGATCGGGACTCGACTTCGCGGAGGCTCGGGAAAGCGGGGCCACAGCGACGGACGGCAGTGGGTCTCGTGCAGGTGGCCTCGAATCAGGGCATCGGTGCGGTGCCAGTCTCGATGAGGGACGCCATGGGCAGCCGGTCGCCCGGCGAGTTCGTTCTTCGTGGCAGGGAGTCTGGAGGTGGTGTCTACAGCGGGGCTGGCGTGGCTGTCGTCGGGTTGGTGATGGCTTCGTCACAGTTTCACGGCCGTTTCACACCGGTTCTCTTCACGAGAAGCGGAGAGCCTCCGATCGGCGGTCGGCATTGATCTCGCGCGTTCGCGGTGTGGCCGCCATGACATGCGAGCGGCCGTCGTGAACGGACAACGTTCGCGGAGGTGATGGCGGTGGTTCCCGGGATGAAGACCGCAGTCGGGCCGCGCGCGAGGTAGACGGGCTACGGTGCCGCGACGTATCGTGGTGAGGTTGCAGGGTGCACGATCATGAGTCGCAGATCGGCAGGTCGCCATGGGCTCGGCGGTCGCGGACTGGTGATCCAGACGAGCATGCGTGAAGCACCACGGCCGCCCGTTGCGCAGAGCGAGGCACCACCGCAGACGTCGGTGCAGCCCTCCGCTGGGAGTGCATCCTCTACGAGCCAGTTTTGGCGTCGGGCACCGCGGCCGGAGATGATGCCCGGCGGAGGTCGGGGGACAGCGTCGATGCAAGCCAAGGGCAGTGACGCTCGGCGAGCCAGCGGACCACGGCCGGAGATGATGCCCTCGGGCGTTCGAGGAAAGGCGGCGGTGCAGGCCAGGGGCAGCGGCGGAGGGTGGGCCAATGCGCCACGGCCGGAGATGATGCCCTCGGGCGTTCGCGGAGCGGCGGCGGTGCAGGCCAAGGGCAGCGATGGTCCGTGGGCCAATGCCCCGCGGCCAGGCTTGATGCCCGGCGGGGGTCGAGCGGTCGCGGCGGTGCAGGCCAAGACGAGCAACGGTCCGTGGGGCAAGGCACCGCGGCCAGACATGATGCCGCGTCGCAGCCGAACAGCGGCGATGCAGCCCAAGGCGGCGATGCGATCGGGAAAGCCCGTGGCGGCCGGTCGAGCGGGCGGGGCCAGCGTGCAGCTATCGCCGGTTCCGTTGTCCCCCAGCGCGATTGGTGGGAGTGGAGGGCTGCCGCTGCCGAGCACGGTTCGCCAGCGGATGGAAGGGCTTCTCGGCGCCGAGCTGTCGGGGGTGCGCGTGCATCAGGGCCCGCAGGCGGACGCGATCGGAGCGCGGGCGTTCACCGTGGGGGAGGACGTGTACTTCGGTCGGCAACAATATCGGCCGGGTACGAAGGATGGGCAGGCGCTGCTGGCCAAGCACCTCACCTATGTCGTGCAGCAACGCGCGGGGCTGGTCGCCAACCCACACGGGCGCGGCGTGGTGTCCGTCCGCGATCGTGGACTCGATGCGCAGGCCGATGAAATTGCCGCACTGATGATTCGGCCGGGTGCCGTCCAGGCCAAACGCCTTCCCTCGGGGAAAGGGATGTTCCAGGTCAAGTCCAGCCGCAAGGGACCGGGCGAGCAACACCTCGAGCTGTTCGAGCGTGGGCGCGCGGTGGGGCAGGCGGATGTGGTGCTCGAGAAGGGGCAGGCGCGGCTGTACAACCTCGAGGTCGACGACGAGCACCGCGGGCGTGGGGGTGGCGACGAGCTGCTGCGCGCCGCAGCGGATGCGAGTGCACGAGTGGGACGGCGCAGGCTCGGGCTGGATGCCGAGGATGATGGCAGCGGCCGCCTGGTAGATTGGTATGAGAGCCAGGGGTTCGAGCGGGCGGGGGTCGGCCGTGATGGTATGGCGGCGCTCGAAGCAGATGTGAGTCGATTGAAGGGGCGATGAGATGTCGCAACATCGACGTGTAGTGATCGACTGAAAATGGTGATGAGGAGGCGGTGCAGATAGGATCGCGATGACGAGTCACGGGAGTTGTCGGCGATGAAGATGACGCGATCGAAGTGTGGGTTGGTGCTGCAGGGGTACTTTGGCATCGAGCGATTTCGTGGCTCGGTGAGCAGGCGCCCGGTCGCTCAACCCAAGGGCATGCCGCGAGCGAGCCCTCGGCCGCCGCGTCCGGAGTTCTTGCCCGCGAAGATGCGCAAGGGGACCGCACAGACCAAGACTGGTCCGAGTGGTCCCGTTGGACCGTGGCCGGACCTGGCGACGACGAAGACGCGGGGCAGGGTAGGGCAGCCCAGGAACGCGGCTGGGCCTGGTGGTGGGTGGAGCCGAGCACCACGACCAGAGCTGTTGCCAGGGATGGGGCCATCGAGACTGGGAGGTCCTCGTCCAGTCGCACAGGCGAAGTCGGGCAATGGCGTGACGACGACGCCGGTCCCGGCGGGGCAGCTGCGGGTGATCGGGGAGGGGCGGCCGCTCGAGCCGAGGATTCGCGAGACGATGGAGAACTTCTTCGGGGCCGACTTCTCGGGGGTGCGGGTGCATGAAGGCCCGGCGGCGCAGGCGATGGGGGCGCTGGCGTTCACCCTCGGCGAGGAGCTTCACTTTGCACCGGGGTTGTATGATCCGGGGAGCCGTGAGGGCGTGGAGCTGCTGGGGCACGAGCTGGCCCACGTGGTGCAGCAGCGTGACGGGCGGGTGGCCAACCCCTACGGGCAGGGTGTTGCGATCGTGCAGGATCAGGCACTGGAGGCCGAGGCTGACCGGTTGGGGCAAGAGGTGGCCGAGCGCATGTGGTCGCGTGGCCCAGGCTGCTAGACTCGACTTTGGCGGTTTTCCATGGGCCA
>JAHZJA010000290.1 GCA_022601155.1 Deltaproteobacteria bacterium
CGGGATGTCGCGGATGTCGATGAGACCGTCGTCGTCGGTCTCCAGCTCGCGCACGGAGCCGTCGGGCAGGGTGACCGACAGCGCCACCCCGCCGATGGGTGCCCCGCTGTGCTGCTCGAGCACCTGGAACGCCACCCGCGACAGCTCGGGCTCGGGGTCTTGAATCAGCGGCTCTAGCTCGTCCTCGGCGGGTGCGGTGGTGAGGTCGGTGAACCGCTCGGGCTGCGGCACGGCCCACAGCGTCACGCGACCGCGGTTGATGCACCGCCCGAGGGAGGCGACGACTTCTTCGGATGAAGCTCTGCGGTCGATCCGGGTGTCGACCTCGCACAACAGCGCCCGAAGACGGCGCAAGCCCGAAGGCTCGCGGGCGGCTCGGTCGAGCAACGCCCTGAACTCGCGCTCCGCCTCCACCTGGCGCTCACCGGGGGCCGGCTCGCGATGCCCCACGGCGAGGCGAACGTACTGGGGGTGGCCATCGAGGGTGATCTGCATGGTGGTCGTCGCTCCTCAGCCCAGGTCGGCCAGGCCGATCTGAAACTTCTCGCGCACCTTGGCGGCGGCCTCGAGTTTGGTGATGACCTCGTCGCGGTTGACGTCGAGGCCGGAGTTCCGGGCGTAGTACGGCTCGCTCGCCGTGTCGGTGGCCTTGCTGTACAGCACGTAGTCGGCGGGCTTGCCGATGCCCTCGGGGCAGAACACCACCATGTATGCGTCCTCGAGGGTGGTGACCGGCCCCTTGATGTCGATCCAGTACTGGAAGTAGCGCTGGACCTCGAGGAGCTGGTCCTCGGCACTGAGCTTGGACAGCGCGTCCTTGGTGCTGTCCACGGTCTTGGCCCCCGGCCCGGTAAACTGGATCAGCCCGACTGCCTTGTTCGGGTAGTAGCCCGGCTCGAACTTCTCGCCGGTCTCGAATGCCATCACGGCCATGAGGATGTTGGGGTCGACATGCAACTGCTCGGCGATCAGCAGCAGGCGGGACTTGAACTCGGAGCTCACCTTGCTCGCGAAGATGATCTGGTCGTTGGGCAGGCTCCGCGAGCCGCGACCGATGGTTCCGCGACCCCGCGGAACGGCGATGTCGTAGACCTTGCCATCGTCGTAGGGCCGCCACGCCTCCACCTGGATGCGGCCGGCTTCGATCCGTTCGATCTGCTCGGGGTCGTGGACCGTGGCTTCGAGCAGTCCGCTGGCACCGACGCGGCCGTGGACCTTGCTCTTGCCGTCGGGGATCGCGTAGCGCAGCTCGATTCCCAGGGGTACCGGCTGGGACATGCCGTCGTAGTAGCCCGAGACCTCCATCTTCAGGCCCTTGCCCACGTCGGGGTGGTTCGTGGGGAAATATCGGGTCTGGCAGGTCAATCGCCCGATGCGCTCGTCGCCGCGCTCTTCCACGCGCCAGGAGAACGGTCCGAGGACAGGGCTGCAATCGAGCGAGGTCTCGGCGTCGTCGACAGGATCGGGTGTGCGGTGGCCATCGACGGTCGCACTGTCGTTGGTCACCGCGATCGTGGCCGTGATGCACTGCCCCACGATCCTCGCGTCGGTCATGTCGATCGTGGCCTCGAACATCCGCGCGTCGTCGGCCTGCGCGGCGGTCTCCAGGGGGATGCTGGTGCCGTCTTCGAGCGCGAGCGTGATCTCGGGAGCAGCCTCGGCCCAAAACCCGAATTCTCCGTGGGCCGCACACATGACCACCAGCGTCTTGCCGCGCATGGCGAAGTGGAGCACCCCGAAGTGCGGCATGCGAAGCGGCCGTGCCGTGCCTACGTCGGTCGAGCACACCCCCGTGGCGAGCTCGCCACGCGTGTAGCCGATGCGCTGGGGTCCGACGGCGACTTCGGAGGCGAAGTCCTCATCGAGGAACGGGGCGAAGGTGCTCGGGTCGTAGTCGAGGGCTTGGCCCACTGGAACGTGGGTCTCGGCCCCGGTGTTCGCCGGGGGCAGCCGCAACACGGCGAAGAACTCGTAGCCGAGCAGGGGGGCGAGCTTGGTCGGCGATTCGATGATGGACAGGTCGAGGACCGTCAGCTCGAGGTAGCCTTGGTGATCGGTGTGTCCGATCATCGGCGGGAGCACCGGCTCCATCACCTCGACCTCGGGTCGGCCGGGAAGGGCCTTGCGACCCCACAGGGTGATCTCGACGGGGAAGCCGAAGCCGGACGCCAGCCCGTCGATCTGGGCCTCGACCGTGAAGCGGAGGTCCTTGGTCAGCGGCTGGTCGCGAGCCCACCGAATGGCGGCGCCGGGGTCTTTGCGAGACAAGCGGTTGCGAGCCTCGTTGTGCGCCACCAGGTGCAGCGCGGTCAGGCCGGGTCGCGAGACGAGGCAACGATCGTCGGTGAGGGTGGCCGTCGATCCCTCTGTGACCAACTGCAGCTGGAGCCGTAGCTCCGCGTCGCCCTGCTCGCCTGGATCGGGCAGGCACAGCACGGGCTCGCCCTGGTCGTCGGTGCAGCCGACCCGCCAGACCTTGGGCTCAGACTCGCCGGGGCCCCACTCGAACATCATGTCCCACCCGACACCATCGCTCGGGTCGCTGTCGTCGTCGTCGCTGTCGTCGTGCTCGGTGATGCGAAGCCGGAGCGTGCAGTCGTCCCAGATCGCGTGGCGCTGGGGCTGGAGCTCGACCGTTTGGCCGACGGCCATCGTGTCCGAGAGACCGTCCATGGTGACGGTGCAGGGCAGGTCGATCGACACCGCGCCCGCGACCTGACTGGGGAGGTAGGGGGGGAAGTCGGGCGTCAGCTCCAAGGTGAGGGTGAGACGGCCGATCAACTCGGCGTGGAGGGCATTGAGCCGAACCTCGAGTGTGGCCTGATCGCCTTGGACGACCAGCTTCTGCGAGCCGCCGCCGACGGTGCGGGCGGGTGCATCATCGGCGCTGATGATCCACGTGATGGTGCAGGCGGTCTCGTTGGGAAGGTTGCGAACCGTACCCGCCAGCTCTACCACCAACACCTGGCCCTCCATCCGATGGGCGTCGACCGACATCGACAGGGCGGTGGGGGCGATGGCCGTGAGCTGGATGAGGCCCCCGGCGTGCTCACGCAACATGATCTTGGTGCTACCCATCGCTCAGTCGCCCTCCGTTGGGGAGTTCATGCCGCCCTCGATGGGGCCGGGCTCGTCGGGCTCGCCGTCCTCGGGTGGCGGCGGTGCGAGCTGACCATCGGCGGTGACCGACTCGATGGTCTGGCCGAGCACCGGCCCCCAGCGGCGTCCCACATGGGCGACGAATGCCCGTGGGGATTGCTCCGGTCGGAGGACCGCGCCGAGGGCATCGAGCGAGACCGAGGCCCGAAACACACCCTGGTCGTCGCACTTGCCCGTGATCCTGCCGCTATTCCACACGTCGGGGATCGGGTACTGGACCGCGAGTGATGCCCACTGCTCCTCGGCGATCTCGTCGGCCTCGAAGTACAGCTCGAGGGAGTTGCTCGCCGGGATGCCGTACGTCTGCGCTTCGAATTCGAGACGGTCGGGCGCCTCCTGGGGGAGCTCCGACAGCTGCACCGCGTCCACGCGGGGAGTCGTGTCGTACTCGAGTGCCTCGGAATCGGAGACGGCGACCTCGGCCCCACCGTGCCTCACCCCGGTCTTGGTGACCGTGGCGACGATGCTCAGCGCCTTGGCCTTGTAGGCCGAGCGCCCCATGTCCAGGCTGGCGGTGAGCCGATGTCTGGCCTCGGTACCTGCCGCGCTCGCGTTGGCGACGATCGAGCCGACCTTGGCGTCGCCGACCTTCAATCGGGGAGCACAAGCCTTCCACATCCCCAGGTCGCCACCGATGAGAGGAACGCTCACCACCAGGCTCTTGCCCGAGATCGACCAGGTGGGGGAGCCGAACGCCGGGCGGCTGAGCACGGCCAGCGGCTCCGACGAGAACGCCTCGATGACCGAGCCTCCTGCCGCGCTCGACAGCGCCTCCCAGTCGAGCGTGGCCCTGGCCTCCAGGCCGAAGGCCTCGACGTCTCCGAGCCTGGGATCGATGAGTGCGCCGCCGTTGAAGAACCGCACCCCCGCGATGACGTGCACGTGCTGCCCGGGAGGGGGAGCGAGCTCCTCCAGCAGGGCTTGGTAGGCCTGGCCCGGATCGAACTCGAAATCGAGGACTCCGACGAGCCCATGGGTGGTGTCGGGGGCAGGCACCTCGACGCGGATCCGCGAGTCGCCCTCCGCCTGGGTGACGCTGGAGAACGCCGACTGGTCCTGGGCGCGGGCGAGCACGCGCGCCGAGTTGCCGCCCTTGATGTAGACGGAGAGGCCGTCGGCCGCCAACGAGGAGACGGAGATCTTGTGGCCATAGGCGGTGCGTACGGCTTGAACCGCGTGGACCAGCGACTCGGCGACCTTGGGCGTGGTGGCCGCCCGAGAGACGCCCGTGACCTTGGAGGCGCCCTTGGCCGCGGGTAGGGCGGCAGGCTCGGGCGCACTCGCGGCGCCGGTCGGGAAGTACTCGCTCCACGTGAAGTTCCGCGAGACGTGGACATCGACGTTGGCTGGTTCCATCAGGAACCCGGCCTCCACCTTGAAGCTGCCGCTGGGCGGGTTGGCACCGCGACGGTGCGCCTCGATCGGGATGCCCACGTGCACCTCCTCGAACGCGGCTGCCTCGGGCGCGGGCCCTCCCGCGGTGGTGGTTGCAGCCTTGAAGATCACCCACCCCACGAGCGCACGGGGGCAGTGGGCCGAGAAAGGGATCGACCACGCACGGGGTAG
>JAHZJA010000028.1 GCA_022601155.1 Deltaproteobacteria bacterium
CTCTGCATCAATCTCCGTGCGGAGTGAGGCCAGAGCCTGGGCGCCGGTGACCTTGCGTCCATTGATGAAGGTATTGGGTGTCCCCCGCACCCCGAGCTGCTGCCCTCGTGCGATCTCGGCGTCGACGAAGGCACCGACGTCGGGGTCACCGATCGCCGCCTCGAACAGCTCGATGTCGAGCGCGAGGCGAAGGGCGTGGGTACGAATGGTGTCGGGACCGAGGGACTTGGGTTCGGAGAACAGCGCGTCGTGCATCACCCAGAACCGACCTTGCCGCATCGCGGCCACCGAGGCGATGGCGGCTGGCCGCGCCTGGGGGTGGAAGGGCAGGGGGAAGTGCTTGAACACCACTCGGACGTCACGCGGATAGATGCCCACCAGCTCGTTGAGGGTGGTCATCAGCTTGCGGGAGTAGGGGCACTGATAGTCGAAGTAGACGACCATCGTGACCGTGGGGAACTCGGCGCCCATCCAGGGATCGCCGGGTCCGTACTCGGCCCGGACACGCTCACCGTCGATGAGCGCGTCGTGTCGTCCGTCGACATCCGTCGCGAGCAGCAGTGGCCCCTGTGGCTCGGGCTGGGCCGCGACGGTCGGGGTGGGGGCGGGAGGCTCCACCCACTCCGAGCCGGTCGCGGGCTCGGTGGGGGCCGGTGCCAAGGGCTTGTTGGCACAGCTGGCCGCAGATGTAAGGCCCAGCACGAGGCATGGGCCGAGCAAACCGCGAAGGAGACGAAGCAAGCGCGACGGCATCGGGCTCACGCTAGCAGGGGGTCCAACCGGCTGGCGACCATGGCCATGAGCCGGGTCTCGGCCGCCCTGGAGACTGCGGGTGTTCCGACGGCCACGCGACCGGTTTTCAACCCGACTTTCCCTGGGTTCGGAATGATCACGAGCGGTCGATCGTAGGAGGCCTGCCGTCGGGTATACCCGCGCTGCACCATGAAGACCGCGTCGCTCTCCCTCGTAGTTGGCTCGCTGCTGTCGTCGTGCGGTGGCGCTGGATCCATATCGACTGGCGTCACGCCCAAGACTGGGGCCAGCGAAGCGAACGTCGCCGCGCGAGTCGGGGACTCGAAGCCTGCGGGCGATGCGAGAGCGGGCGGCGATGCGAAGACCGTGGCCGACGACGAGTCGCGCGACGTTCCAGGGGGTGTCGACGCGAAGACGGCGGGCGACACGAAGGCGGACGACGACGGCAAGCGCGACACGGCACGAGCGAACGACGCGAAGGCCGGCTCCCCCAAGACCGGTCGTGTCGCGCTCTCGGATCTCTACTGGGCTACGGGCGGGCAGCAGGGGCACGCCGTCATCGACATGATCGACGTGTTCGACCCCGACAACGAGGACAACGATCCCGTGTGGGCGCTCGCGGAGGCACACGGCCACCCTTACGGGATTGACGAGCACTTGCCCGAGGACGCGACGTTGCCCGTGGGCTTCGCCAAGGGCGATGCCTGGACGGTTGCCACCGTCGAGGGCACGTCGGTCACGGGCAAGGCCGTCAGGTTCGGAGCCACCGGCGGCGCCAGCGAGACGCACTTCACCGTGGTGCTCGACGTCGACGCCAGCGGGCTGGTTGCGCGCTCGGGAGACTGGAAGGGTCCGGTTCCCACGCTGCGCAAGGCCGAGCCTGTCGACACCACCAAAGGGGCGGGCAAGGCTCTGGTGGCCGCGATCGGTCCGGGGCTCGCGGCGGCGGCCAAGGGGCGCGCGCGAAGGATCATGCGGCGTCCGGGCTTCACTCTAGGAGCGGACTCGATCGTCGTGGTCGAAGGACGATTTCCGCGCGGCTTCACCCACATGGTCGTGGTGATGCACGAACAACCCGGCGGCGACGAAGACCCCTCGATCGAGCACATCTCGGGGATGCTGCTGGCCGATGGCACCGGGCGGATCGAGCCGATCGCTGCGCCCGAGTGGACCATCGACGGCTACCGGATGCTGTACCTGGTCGATCTCGACGGCGACGCCCAAGACGAGCTCGTGTACGAGAGCTTCTACTACGAGGGCAGCTATACGCTGGTGATGCGCTGGGACGAGGCCGGAGCACCCGAGCGACGGGTGTTGGAGGGGGATGGTGCCTGACCGCGCTGGCTCGCCCGCAGGCCCCGAATCCGGCTATGCTCGTCGGCCCATGGAGCGTTCGGAGATCCTCGACAAGCACCAGCGATTCCTGTTCCCGTGCGTGGCGAACTACTACGAGGAGCCGGTCATCATCACCGAAGGCAAGGGGTGTCAGGTTCGTGATGTCGATGGGCGCGAGTATCTGGATTTCTTCGGCGGAATCTTGACCGTCTCCCTGGGCCACTGTCAGCCCGAGGTGGTCGAGGCGATCGCCGAACAGTCGCGGCGGCTAGGCCACGTGTCCACGCTGTACCCCACCGAGAACTTGGTGCGGGCGGCCGAGCGCCTGGCCGCGATGACCCCGGGGGAGCTCAAGCAGAGCTTCTTCTGCAACAGCGGAACCGAGGCCAACGAGACCGCGATCATGCTGGCCAAGGTGCACACCGGGCGCCATGAGATCGTCGCGCTGCGGCACGCCTACTCCGGTCGCTCGGCGGTCGCGATGGCGGTCACCGCCCACAGCAATTGGCGACCGCTGCCGGCCTCGGTGCCCGGCATCGTGCACGGCCACCCGGCGTACTGCTACCGCTGTCCGTTTGGGCTCGAGTACCCCAGCTGCGACGTCAAGTGTGCCCAGGACCTCGACGAGCTGATCCAGACGGTCACCACCGGGCAGCCCGCGGCCTTCATGGCCGAGCCCATTCAGGGGGTGGGTGGGTTCATCGTGCCCCCGCCCGAGTACTTCTCGGTCGCGGTGGGCATCGTCCGCAAGTACGGCGGCCTGTT
Source organism: Deltaproteobacteria bacterium (assembly GCA_022601155.1). Classification (GTDB taxonomy): domain Bacteria; phylum Myxococcota_A; class Polyangia; order Nannocystales; family Nannocystaceae; genus Paraliomyxa. Next base: position 2,854 of record JAHZJA010000028.1, read on the forward strand.
CATCTGCGACGAGGTCCAGACCGGCTTTGCCCGTACCGGGGGCAAATGGTTCGGCATCGAGCACTGGGGTGTCGAGCCCGACATCATGTGCTTCGCCAAGGGGATCGCCAACGGGATGCCCGTGGGGGCGGTCATCGCCAAGGAGGAGGTCGCGTCCGCGATGACGGGGCTGTCGATCTCCACGTTCGGCGGCAACCCGGTGTCGATGGCCGCCACCAATGCCACGTTCGATGTGATGGAGGCCAACGACCTGCCCGCCCGCGTGGCACGGCAGGGCGCCATCCTTCGCGAGCGGCTCGACGCCCTGGCCGAGCGCTACGACATCATTGGCGATGTCCGCGGGATGGGGCTGATGCAGGCGATCGAGCTGGTGGAGGATCGCAAGACCAAGAAGCCCGCTGCGGCCGAAGCCAGTCGGTTGATGGAGATGGGCAAGCGAGAAGGACTGCTGCTGGGCAAGGGCGGACGCTGGGGCAACGTGCTTCGGATCGCCCCGCCCATGCTCATCGACGACGACGCGCTCATCGAGGGGTGCGACAAGCTCGACCGCGCATTCGCTGCGCTTTGATAGCCCCGTGCGAACAGGACGACCCAGGCCATGATCAAGCTCGCCGCCTCCCTCACCGCCCTGCTGCTCGTTGCGCCGTCGGGTTCCACGGTCAGTCCCAAGCCGAAGGCACGCAAGGGCGTGGCGACCAAGTCGACCGCCAAGCCATCCGCGCGCCGCAGCCGGACGCGCGGGTCCAAGCGCATGGGCAAGCTGGTGCGAAGGGGCAAGGTGCCCGGAAGTCGTCTGCGGGTACGGCACGGCGCGGTTGCGTCGCCGAGCAAGAAGTTGGTGGGCAGTCGACGGGCGCGCAAGCCCCTGCGGCTGGGCAAGCTGCCCAAGCCGGCCAAGGTGTCGTTTGCCTCGTGTGCGGCGAGCCCCGCGGTGCAGTCACCTCGCCCGACCCAGCCGAAAAAGGGCATGGACGCAGCGGTCTTCGAGCGCAGCTACCGTTGGCCCACGGGGGCGAAGCTGAAGATCGGATTCGTCGACGGGAGCGCCGAGGCACGCAAGGCCGTCGCCGAGATGTCCAAGCAGTGGACCGAGCACGCGAACCTCGAGTGGAAGTTCTTCTTCGGCGATGCGCCCAAGGATGCCGACATCCTGATCCGCTTCGATGCCGACGTGTGTACCTCGGCTCTGGGCACCACCGCGCGCTACAACACCGAGCGAGGCGAGCCGTCGATGAACCTGTGCCACATGGACCAGCGGATCGGCTCGGATCGATTCGAGCGGGTGATCCTGCACGAGTTCGGGCATGCGATCGGCCTGCACCAC
>JAHZJA010000291.1 GCA_022601155.1 Deltaproteobacteria bacterium
AGCGTCGATCTCGACGAAGGACGGCGTCGTGGGGGTCTCGGTCTCGGTGATGATTTCCTTGGGGTCGTTCATGATCATTTCCTGTTGATGGATTGACCTCGATTCGCGATCGGGTGACCAGAAAAGTCGTCATGTTCCCAAGCAGTTGCGGCGCTCGGGGCTGACGAGCTCGACCGCTCGCCGTCGCAACATTTTTCCATCACCAAATTGAAGCGGGCCTCGACCCGAAGGACGAGGCCCGAAGACGGGAGCGACCGCCCGCGGCGTCAGCCCGCGGCGGTGCCGAGCGCCACGCGCTCGGAGGACAGCACGTGCACCATCATCTCGTCCCAGGGTCCGGGTCCGCACTCGGACACGCGCTGGATGCCGCGAGACAAGGTGGGCCCACGCTCGGTGATCACGACGACCTGCAGTGCGGTGTCGCAGGCATCGCCGTCGGCGGGCACCCAGCTCTCCACCACGACGGACTTGCCGTTGTCGGTGGGGACGATCCAGGGCAGGCCGTCGGGTCCCGGGGAGAAGTGACAGTCGCCCGGAAACTCGAAGGTGTGTCCCTGCTGCTCGTCGAGGTAGCTCGCGGTGAGCTGGCAGTTGCTGGGCGTCAGCCGTAGCTGCACGCCATCGATCAGCAGCTCGACCGCGTCGCCCTTCGCGGCGTCGTCGGAACCGGCATCAGCGATGTCGTCGGGTGCTTCGGGTGTCTGGGTGGGCACCGTCGGCGAGGACGTAGACGCAGAAGGGCCCGGGGGCGTGGTCTGTTGCCCCGAGCCCTTGGCGTTGCAGGCCGTCAGCGCGACCAGCAAACCGAGCGTCGTCACAGGACGTTGTAGAACCATACTTGCTTGCAGTACTGGAAGTACTCGCCGGTTCGCGTCCGGGTGCCGCTCCACAGGTCGATGTGGTCACCGACGCCGTTGCGGAAACCCGCGATGTCCTTGAAGAACACGATGCCGCGCTTGGACGACAGCGAACCCTTGGCGCCTGCGCCATTGGTAAAGATGCGCGGGCGTCCGAGCTCGTGCCACAGATGGTTGGCGAGCGACTCCGCGCCACGCGCATGGCCGTGGGCGCACTGAGGATCGGTGTAGCCGGCGAAGCTGAAGCCCGAGCCCTCGAGGGCGATGCTCATGCGGATCGCGCATTGGTTGGCCCAAGGGCCACCGCAAGGGGTTCGGGAGTGGGGGTAGCTGGCGTCGAGTTTGTCGTAGCTGAGAGTCACGGCGTCGAGTCCTTTCCGCGTGTGGATGTAGGGCCGCTTCGTACCAACGGCCACAACAGCATGACGGGACAGCCGCCGCCCCGCAATGTCGATCTCGGCCCGTGGCTCCATGATTTCGACATCGCACTGCACTTTGTCGGCCCCGGTCTGCGATCGGAGCCGTGCGGTGGAGCTGGCCGGTCTCGGATGCCTAGCCCTCGGGCGTGCAGGTGGCGTTCTGCAGGGCCCACCCGGTCATGTCCGAGTAGGTGTAGGGGCTCGAAAGCCCCGCGTAGGTGCCTACTGTGGCCCCCGACGCCGGGTCGAACTTGTGGGCGATGTCGTTGACCGCCCAGACGAATCCCTCGCTGTCGATGCTGATGCCCTTCACGTCGCCGCCGCTGCCCGGGACGAACACGTTGCCGAGCGCGAGCGACTCCACGTCGACCTCGATCGCGCCGGTTCCGGTGCCGATCCACATCTGCCCACTCGGGTGTTCCATGAGGCCCGACTGGCTCATGAAGGAGCCCTGCACGATGTCCCAGGTCTCGGTCACGGGGTCGAAGCGCGCTGCGCTGGCGCCGAACATGCTCGACAGCCACACGCGGCCGTTGTGATCGACGGTGATGCCGTACGGAGCCACCTCGGGCGGCACCATCCAGATCGTCACGTCGTAGGTCACGCCGTCGATGCGGGCCAGTTGGTTGTTGCCGAAGGTCAGGGCGCCCTGGGTGGAGAAGTACAGGTTCCCGCTGCCGTCGACCGCTCCGCCGTAGGCTCCCAGCTGGAGGCCATTGAAGTTCGGGACGTCGATGGTCTCGAGGATCGTGCCGTCGTCGCCGTTGATGAGCCAGGCCGTGACGCCCCCGGCTCCGCCGGTTCCGGGAATGCTGAGGACGGTGCTGCCCACGGTCCACACCCGCTGGCTGGAGGCGGACGAGCAGTCGACCTGCATCGGATCCTCGGGAGGTGCCCACGCGACCGGTCGCTGGTTGGAGGTCGGCAGCTGCACGTACCAGGCGCGACACTCCTCCATGTCCCACGGCAACACGTCGCCCGAGCCCGTCGAGGTCTGGATGCCGGGCATCCCGTTGACGTCCTGGCAATCGGCCGGGTTGGCGTAGAACTTGGTGAGGCCGCCAAAACGGTTGGCCACCGCGACGTCGCCCGTGAAGCTCACCGACGTTCGCGAGGGGCTACCGGCGCCGTCGGGGCGGGTCGTGTAGCGGGCCTCCTCCATCAGCGTCTCGGTGTTGATCTTCGAGACGGTGCTCTGCTCGGTATTGGCGATCCAGATGTAGTTGGTCGCGCACCCGCACAGATCGGTATCGGTGTCGCTGCCTCCGACGTCGAAGATCGGCGAGCCCGTCGAGTCCGCTGCCATCGTCGTGACGCCGCCGGAGCCGGTCGCGGACCCGTCTTGCTGCGATCCGTCACCGTTGTTGGTGGTGGTTGTGCCCGACGCGCCCGTGCCGTCGTTGAACGCCCCACCGTCTCCTGGGCTGCCCGTGCAACCCACCCACATCGACGCTGCGAGCGCCGTACGCCGTGCTCTCTTGCTGTTCATCAGGCCTTCACTCCCCCCGGGTTCGGGCAACGTCACCGTAGCATCGCAACGGCGCGGTCCTGGCTGCCCAGCCGCCGATCCGCGCCGCAGGGTGCCGGGTCTATGGTGTGGGGATCCTCTCGGCATCTTGGCGGGGTAGGCTAGGCGACGATGGCCGATGAGCTCCCCGACATCCCGTCGATCGCCGCCGCCGACAATCCCTGGGGGGTCGACGTATTGGATGTTCGTCCGGTCACGCTGCACATGCGGTCGTCTTCCAAGGACCCGACGATGGCCTCCAACGCGCTGAGCTACGGCGGGGAAGATGGGCGCTCGCTGGCCGATCAACACCCTCCCGGCGATCGTGTGGTGGACGCCTCGCTGCGGTTTAGGGTCGATCAGGCTCTGGCCGACGGGGTGCTGTTCAAGCCCGAGGCGATGGAAGACAAGTGGGCGCTGTTCCTCATCGAGGGGCGGATCTTGTTCGTGCGCAGCTGGCTACGGCGGGTGTGGGTGACGGCCGATGTTCGTGTGGATGGGGACGAGGCCGTCGTGGGCCCCATCCGTGGGGCGTTCCTTCAGCGCGACACGGGGGAGCCCGCGGAGCTGACCGTGCGCATCGTCGATTTCTTGCTGCGCAGTCATGCCTTGGGTCGGGTGTACCCGGCCCCGCTACCGCAAGGACTGGAGGAGGATCCGAAGTCCGCGGCCATGTGGTGCATGAACATGTTCGGTCGCAGGGCGATGGCCACCACCGAGGCCGTGATCCCGTGGCGCATGTCTCCGCGACCGCTTCGCACCGATTCCGCGCTCCACATCGCCATCGCGCGGGGTGAGCTGCCGGAAGTCGAGCGTTGGCTGGCGACGGGGCTGCCCATCGACCTGCGCGCGGGTGATGGGTTGACCACCCTGCACTGGGCCAGCAGCCGCGACG
>JAHZJA010000292.1 GCA_022601155.1 Deltaproteobacteria bacterium
CTTGGTTGGGGCCAAGCTCAGCGGCCTCGTCCTTGGCGGGGCTTCCTTCGTGTGCACCCAGTTCATGGATGCCGAGCTGGTCGGCTGCGATCTCCGCGGCGTCACGCTGCGGCAGTGCAACTTCAAGGGTGCCAAGCTCGGCAACAGCATCTTGGCCCGGGCCGATGCCTCCAACGCGCTCTTCGTCGAGGCCGATCTGCGAGGTTGTGACCTGCGCGGGGCCAAATTGACCCAGTCGCTGTTCGTCGACGCGAGGCTGGAGTCGGCCGATCTCAGTGCCGCGGACATGCAGCAGTGCATCATGCACCGCGCCCAGTGCCGGGGGGCTCGGTTTCGTGGAGCCGATCTCACCTACGCCGATCTATCCCATGCCGACGTACGACTCGCCGACTTCTCGGGCGCCACGCTGTTTCGGGCCAAGTTGCATGGGATCGACGACAACGACGCAGTATTCCCCCGTCGCCATGCTGCGCTCGGAACCGACGCGGAGCTGGCCGCCGCCGAATCTTGGAAGCCCAGGTACTGAAGAGGACCTCTCGATGGAAGCACATGAGCTCGAAGTCATTCCCCTGCATCCGGCGCCTCATCAGGGCATCGCCGTGATCTCGCGCATCGAAGGGATCGCCTGGTGGTGCCATGACGGTCGCAACGAGTATCGAGCAGAGCGAGCGGCGAGCTGCCTGCTCGAGCCCGAGGTCGGAGATCGAGTGTGGACGGTCGGCGAGCCAGGCCAGGGGCACTACGTCCTGGCGGTCTTGCAGCGAGCCAGCAATGACCCCGCCGCGCTGAGCGTCGACGGCGACGCCACGCTCGCCGCGACAGGACGCCTGACCCTCACGGCTGGACAGGACGTGCACGTGGAGTCTGGCCGAGCCCTGACGATGACCGCCGACGAGGTCGGGCTCCAAGCCCGGACCGGCCGTATGGTGCTCGATCGCTGCTCGGTAGTGGTTCAATCCATGTTCGCATCGATGACGAAGACCAAGCTCGTGGGTCGATGGTTCGAATCCGCGTATGAACGCGTCATCCAGCGCGCCGAGCGGAGCTACCGCAGCATCACGCAGGTCGATCACGTGCGCAGCGCTGACATCGACTACCGCGCGGACAACAATGCCCACATTCGGGCCAAGAATGCTCTTGTCACCGCCGAGAAGCTCGTCAAGCTCGACGGCGATCAGGTGCATCTGGGATGAAGCCGTGCTCAGGAGCCAGTGCAGATGTTTGCCAATAGTCAGATGATGGGCATGGACTCGGGGTCTCCCGACGTGTGCCTCACCCCGTCCCCCGCCGGCCCGATACCCGTTCCCTATCCCAACATCGCGAACGGAACGATGGGGGTCGGGGCGGTCTACCACGTGCTGTTCATGTCCAGCCCCGCCCACAACATGGGCACGACCATCCCGCTGACCAACGGAGACAACGCGGGCGTCGCCGCCGGGGTCGCTTCCGGCACGGTGATGGGCCCTTCGAAGCACACGACGGGCGCGAACTCCGTGCTGATCGGCGGCATGCCGGCGACCCGGGTGGGGAGCACGTCGCTGCAAAACTCGACCAATTGCCCGGGGGCTCGGGTCGCGCCCAGTCAGACCAAGGTGTTGCTGCTCGCGCCCTGACGCGATGTCGGGGTCTGCCTCTGTCGCCGGAGAACCCGACCGGTGAAGCACGGCCCGGACGGCAGGGTCCTGGAGCGTGGTTCCGTGCGGACGCATCCCGAGTCTCGGTTGAACCCGAAGCGCAGTCATCGACTCCGTGGCGGCAACCCGCGTCCGAATCACACGTCGCATGCCAGTTGGCCCGGATGGCGGCCCTGGCCGGTATGCTCGCGACGCATATCAGGTTTGCGATGACGACTTTGTCCCGGCGACGCGCGAGCGGGTAGGTTCGAACCATGAGCAAGGCTCCGACGCTTGCCTCGTTTGACCTCAATCTGCTCGTCCAGCTGAATCTCTTGCTCGAGGAGTCTTCGGTCTCGGGCGCTGCCGGTCGGGCCGGGGTGACGCAGTCGGCGATGAGCCGATCGCTTGCCCGCCTCCGCGAGGCATTGGACGACGAACTTCTCGTGCAGGTCGGCCGCGGAATGGAACCGACGGCATTCGCACGCGGGCTCGTTGAGCCGTTGCACTCCATCCTGCGCGAGATTGACACGAAGATCCTGGCGCCAGCGGAGTTTGAGCCTGCGACCGCGGAGCGCGAGTTCAGCATCGCGGCGATCGACTTCGCCGAAATCATGGTGCTCGGGCCGTGGCTGTCAACGCTCGGGGCGAAGGCCTCCGGCGTCAGTGTCAACCTCACCGGTCCACAGCAGGCGTTCCGAGGAGGGCTCACACGCGGGGAGCTCGACCTCGTGATCGGGGTGGTATCTGGCGCCCGGGCCTCGCTCAAGAGCCGCCGGCTCCTGACTGATTCTTACGTTACGGTCATGAGGCGCGGCCACCCGCTCGCGGGCAAGCCGGTACTCGACGTCGAAGATCACACGAAACACGACCATCTTCTCGTTTCGCCCAGCGGCCGCGGCGAGGGGCACGTCGACGTCGCCCTCGGTCGCTTGGGGGAGAGCCGACACGTGGCCGTCCGCGCGAGCACGTTCCTGGTTGGACTCCAGCTCGTGGCGACGAGCGACCTGATCATGACCGCGCCAAGGCTCGTCGCGGAGCATCTCGAGTGCTCCTCGGGGTCGGTTGTGCACACCGAGACAGGCCTGGAGCTCCCGGAGCTGGCATTGTCGATGTTGTGGCACACGACACGTGACCGGGACGTGGGGCATACGTGGCTGCGAGCCGAGGTCTTGGCACAGGCCAAGCGAATCGAGCGGGGATCTTCGAAAGGCCCCAGCATCGGACGGGAGGCCGGCGCCGAGTCATGAACGATGCGAAGCAGGGGGTTGTGTCGGGGTCATTTCCACGTTTGCGGACGAGGGAGTAGAGCATCGGAAGGGGAGGGCAATGCGCGCCGCAACCCCGACCCACTACGGCCTCGAAGGTGTCAGTGTCGAGGAGAAGGGGGCGCCACTCGCAGGTCCACGCGAGCTTGCCATCCGTACCTCCGCGTCGTCTCTGAATCCGGCTGCCGTCGAGGCAGTTTGGGGAAAGACCGCACCGACTCTCCGCGGCGCGACCCGGGCCGCAGCGAGCTGTAGCCACCGAGGTTGTCCAGCGCGGCCTGCCCCCAAGCCAGTCGATGAGCTCGTCGAGCGCGTCGAGCTCGCTGCTCGTGGTGGCGCCGCTGGAGTCGGCTCCTCCGGTCGAGCCTGCCGGCGTCGTCGTGGTCGCGGATGTGGTAGTTGCGCCCGTGGATACTTCGAGCGGGTGCTCCCAGGTCGCTCGCGTCGGAC
>JAHZJA010000029.1 GCA_022601155.1 Deltaproteobacteria bacterium
CCCTCGCCTGCGCAGCCCTCACGACGACCATCGCGTGCACCGGGCTCACCGGCTGCGTGCAGCCCCACTGCACCACCCCCTCCTATGGCGACGCAGAGTGTCGCGTCATCGCCGAGAACGAGCTCGCCAGACTGCGGACCGCCGATGGAGTCGAGCTGCGCTTCAGCGATCCGGACGCCAGGGACGACTCGACGTGGGACGCACGGGGCCTGCTCGAGCAGCTCGACGACGGCACCGTGTTGGCCCGGGTGGCCGGAGCCGGCCGCTTCGCCCTGTCGATGCGCGCCACGGCCGACACCGAGCTCGACCTCCGACTGACGAACGTCGACGCAGCTGCGACCATCACGGTGGGACCCCTGGATGCCGGGACCGCCCTGCCCTCCCCCAGCGGCTCACGACTCGATCTGAGCGCCACGTTGTCCGCCGACGAGGTCCAGTGGGTACGTGGCGACAGGCCCTGCCCGTCGCGGTACCGAATCGCGGTCACGGGGGACATCCAGACCAACCCGACCCAGTTCGAGCGCATCGTCGATCACTTGCAGCAAGACATCGAGGACAGCGCCGAGACGGACCGGCAGTTGGTCGCCGTGCTGGTGGTCGGCGATCTCACCGAGGCGTCACGCGACGACGAGTTCACCACCATCAGCGAGATTCTCGGTCGCCTGCCGATTCCCGTGGCCGTGACCCCGGGCAACCACGACATCTTCCGCCCCGCCCGGGCGCACTACAATCGCGTGTTTGGACCAGGCAACTACGCCTTCGACGTGTGTGGGGTGCACGTGGCCATGCTCGACTCGGGCAGTGGGGCCATCGCACGCTCGGTCCAGGCACGGCTTCCCCAGCTGCTCGACCGCAACGGGGCTCAGTTCTTGATCGCGGGGATGCACCACCCCCCGTACGCGGGACTCACGGGGGCGGGCTGGTCTCGTGAAGACCTGGCCGCGGCGTTGTTGGTGGAGCTGGCGCGAGAGCGGGCGAACCTCATCGTGGCCGGTCACAACCACGCGCTGCGGGACTATCCGGACATCCCCGTCGGCGACGTCGACCTGCGGGAGATCATCGTCGGCACCGGCGGCGCCAACCAGGGGGCGGGCATTCCTCGCTACGGCTACCTTCGGCTCGAGTTCGACGACGACGCGGGCACCATCGACAGCTGCTTCGCCGAGGTCCCGCCCGTGGGCTACGCGTCGCCGCCCAACGATCCACCCGCCGACACGCTGCCGCACTGCCCCGACCCCTGATCTCGACGGACCGTCTCGGGGCTCGTCGATGGACGCCGCCTGCGCGACGAGCCTCGCTCGATCGCCCGCTTCCGCGATCCTGGGGCCAAAGCGAGCAAGAAGCCCGTGCCGTCGGTTTCCGCTGGAATCCGGCCGCTGTACCGGCTGCGATCGCAACGATCCGCGGTACGCTTGCGGCGATGGCAAACGCGGCGCGCTTTGGCCTGTGGCTCGGCCTCGGATTGTTGATGGCTTGTGAGGGGGCGGATGGAGACGCCGAGACCTCCGCCGGCACCACCGACGGCACTCCCGCTCCGCTGAACTGCGATGACACCGTCATCGCGGGTCATGTGGTCATCGAGAGCGCCGAGGACTTGGATCAGCTCGACGGCGTCCGCGAGGTCGAAGGCGAGCTGCAGGTCGACAAGACCGATTTCACCAACCTCGACGCGCTCGGCTGTCTCGAAGTCGTCGGCGGCGAGCTCACGGTATTCGGCAACGACGCGCTCACCGATGTGTCGGGCCTCGACAATCTGCGCAGCGTGGGCGGTGGGTTCATCATCTCCGAGAACCCTCTGCTTCCGGAGCTCGGCGGCCTCGACCAGCTGACCGAAGTGCAGGGCAGCGTGGTGCTCCGCCAAAACGGCTCCATGACGCGCGTCGACGGCTTCACTTCGCTCGCCACCATCGGTGGAGGCCTGGTCATCCGAGAAAACGACGCCCTCACCAATATCGACGGGATGCAAGCACTGCGTAGCGTGGGGGGGCAGCTGGCCATCACCCACAACCCTTCGCTGTGCATCAGCAGCATCAACCGCGTCGGTGCGGGCATCGTCGAGCCCGCGGTCATCCCCGACAACTGGTCCACGCGCGCCAACGACGACGACTGCTAGCCTCGACTTTGGCGGTTTTCCATGGGCCACAACGCCGTCAGCGGCAGCTGCCTGGCGAGGCTGCGCTTCGAAGGCGCATCGGGTCATGCGTCGAGGAGCGAAAACACTGCCACAGCGGTCGGGGGCGGGGTTGTGACGCGTAGAAAACCGCCAGAGTCGAGGCTAGCACCGCTCGCCGCGTCGGCCACGACTGGCGCGACGACATCGGCCGCACTTCGGGTCGTGATCGATTCGAGGTTTCGATCGCCCGCTCAGGTCTGGCGTAGGTCGATGCACTGGCCACGAAAGTAGCGGTCGCCGGGATCCCGATCCTTGCAGCGCCCCCCTTTGCGCCGGACCGACCCGTCGTCGCTCAACGCCAGTACATGCCCATCGGGGAGATTGACGACCGACTCCACGCGGAGCTCACCCACCCCGATCGGCAGCGGCTCCGGCTCGTCATGCGGCTGGCCGCCCCAGCGAAACAACGAGAAGTCGCCTCGCCCCGAGTAGTGACCGGCCGCCACGATGTACCCGTTGCCGTCGGGCGCGCGGCTCAACGAGCGAATCCCTGCCCCCTCCAGATCGATCCACATCGAAGACAGCTGCGCAGGCTCCCGCCCCTGGAGCATGGCCATGGGATTGGCCAGTCGGAGCACCAGCGCCCGACCGTCGACGATGGGGTTGCGCAGTCCGATGAGCAGGGCACGGCCCTGACCGGCGAGCCCCTCGATGTTGAAGCCGCCGGTCGCCTTGGGAGCGCGTCGTTCGGCGTCCCGCAGCAGCGCACCAACTTCGGCGAGGTGGACGATGGCGCGCAGCAGTCCGTGCTTCGGACTGCTGTGATGGGCCCCCACCATCTCCACCACGACCTGGTCCCGGTCTTCATCGAAGCGGACCGTGGTTGCCGCCAGGACGCATCGATTGGGACGGGTCTCGCCGTCGCGGTTGCGTGCGTGGGATCCGATCCACCATGTGACCCCGTCGATGGTCGCCGCTCCTTCGAGGTCCGACTCGCGCCCGGGCTGCGGCACGCCGAGCTCGGACGACAGGTCGATGCTCTGGATGGGCCGCCCGCCACGGCGCAGGTCATAGACCCGCAAGACGTCGTCCTCGTCGTTGGCCACCACCAGCCGATGTTCGCCCACCACGACGGCTGCCGACGCATCGCAGACGTGACGAAAACGGACCGTCGCTCCAGGCTGGAGTCGTTCGGCATCGGCAGAGCCACCCGGCACGAGCGAGAGTCTACCGACTGAAGCGAGACGAGGCGGGACGGGGGCTCGGCCCGTCCCGGTCGGACGGCCCACACGCGCCCGGGCCCATCGGAACGAGCCTGCCCGCGGCGTCGCACGATGCCCTCACGCGTCGCCGTCGGCCCCAAGCTACGCGGAACCGGACTCGTGCGCAGCGGCGGACAGCCGCGTGAGAATGGGCTGGACGCGCGACCGCAGCAGCGAGACGAGCTCCGGATCCATGGGGCGGTAGAGGTCTCGGATGCGCAGCACGTACAGCTCCTTGTGATCGAGCAACCGACCAAAGCGCGCGCGCAGCCGCTGTCGATGCCTGGCCTCCATCGCGAACACCACGTCCGCCCAGCGCAGGTCGTCGGCCCTCACCCGGCGGCGTGCATGGGGGCTGGTGCCGACCGAGCGCGTCTGCCAGCCCTTGCGACGAAACACTTCCTCCGCGGTGGGGCTGCGCCACCGGTTGCGGCTGCACACGAACAGCAGCTTCACTCGAGCACGACCGAGAGGAAGTCGTTGGCGATCACCGAGTGACCAACCGGATTGGGATGGATGCACGTCAAGTCGAAGTAGATCGGCGTGTCCGGTCCCCGGTAGCACGGCGCGGTGGGATCGTCGAAGTTGAACCCGTGGCCGCAGAAGGTCTCGAGCAGCAGGTACATGTCCGTCTGGGTGTCCACGGCGACCG
>JAHZJA010000293.1 GCA_022601155.1 Deltaproteobacteria bacterium
CCGGGGGGAAAGGTCAGTGACCAACGGCCGCGCTCGTCCTCACCCAGCTGCACCGTGGCGTCGGCGGGCACCGACACCCAAACTTCCACCTGCTCTTGCTCCGCGCTCGACGACGGTAGGTACACGGGAGAGACCATCCGCACCATGCCCTCTCGCTCGGGATAACCCAGCGGGGACTCGAGGGTCAGATCGCGAACTCCCGGCGGTGGTGCATCGTTGGCGCAGCCACCAACCCCGACTGCGCCCACCATCAGCAGCCATCGCAGGGCGGCGAGGGCTCCCACGCTTGATGAAGCCCGGCGAGACGAAGCAGCGAGCATGCGGCCGAGGGTACTCCCTCGCGCCGCGCCACGCAGGCTCACCAGAGCAGTCGCGCCGCGTTGATCGTCATGACGACCAGCGTCACCGCCGACAGCGTGAACACCACGAAGCGCAGCTCCACGTGACCCACCACCGTCTGGACCAGGCTGTGGACTACTCGCAGGCCCACATAGATCCACGCGAGGGTGACGTTGGCGCCCCCCGTCGTGTCGATCATCGCCAGCACCAAGGCGACCGCGTAGAACACGGTGGGCTGCTCGAACAGATGGTTGAAGTTGTCCGCCTTCCAGCGGACCCGCGCGGGCAAGGCCGCCATCTGGGTGCCGCGCGGCGCGGTGGGATCGGACTTGATCTTCATCGCCCGCATCGCCGGCAGCCGCGTGGCGTACATCCAGACGAAGATGACGTGCGTCCACAGCGCAAGCGCGACCACGGGCTTCAGCATCGACGGTTCAGCGAGCATCCCGTCGATAGTAGGGCAGACCCTCGCTCCGGACATGGTGCGGTGCCGCCCCGGATCCATGACCTGGACCAGCACCGCGTTACACTTTCACCGTGGCGGACCCCGAGCCAGGCCAGCCCCTGCTGGACGGTCTGCTACGCAACGCCAACCCGGGCGGAGACATCCCCGCCCAGCAGTCGCTGCGCAAGCTCCAGTCCGCGCTGTTCGGACGCTCGCGACCTGCGGTGCAGCTGGGGCGCTACGTCATCGAAGAGCGGATCGGGGCAGGCGGCAGCGGGGTCGTCTACCGCGCCTTCGATCCCAAGCACGACCGCAAGGTCGCGCTCAAGCTCCTTCATGCCGGTCAGGGCAAGCGGCACGAGGCGGCGCGACACCGGCTGCTCCGCGAGGCGCAGCTGCTGGCCAAGCTGTCGCATCCCAACGTCGTGCGCATCTACGACGTGGGCGCCTACGACCCCGAGGTCTTCGACCCCTCGCCATCGGCTCGCTTCGGCCATCGTGCCGACGATGCATCCAGCGCTCGAGACTCCGGGGTCTACCTCGCCATGGAGTACCTCGATGGCTCGGATCTGGCGCACTGGCTGGCGGACAAACCCCGGGACTGGGAGGCGGTCCGCGAGGTGTTCCTCTCCGCGGGGCGGGGACTGGTGGCGGCACACGAGGTCGGTCTGATCCACCGCGACTTCAAGCCCGCCAACGTCTCCATCGACGCCAAGGGCCAGGTGCGGGTGCTGGACTTCGGCCTCGCCCGACCGCTGGCCAAGCACATCCCCGACCCGTCGATGCGCATGACCAAGGGCGCCAAGCAGCGGCTCAATGCCCTCGCTCGGCCGTTCGACGCCACGCTGACGGCCCCCGGCACGCTGCTGGGGACCCCGGCGTACATGGCCCCCGAGCAGCACGACCTGCAGCGCGGCTCGGCGTTCAGCGACCAGTACTCCTTTTGCTTGGCACTGTACGAGGCATGGTTTGGGCACCGACCGTTCTTGGCCGACAACGAGCAAGAGCTGCGGCGGCTCAAGGGCGAGGGTCGCGTGCTGCCGCCGCCCGACCGAGTGGGAGTGCCCGCGCACCTGTTCGATGTGCTGCGCCGTGGGCTCTCGGCGCGCCCCCACGATCGATTTCCCACCACGGCTTCGATGCTCGATGCGCTCGTGGCCCCAGCCCCCGCCAAGCCCTGGCCCCGGGCCCTCATCTGGGGCGCGACGGGGGTCGCGGTCGCCCTCGCGGTGGGAATCGGCGGGCGGTCGTTGATGGACGCGGCCGCATGCGATGGCGCGTCGTGGACCCGTGACTGGGGCGAAGGCCAGCGCGCTCGGCTGACGCAACGCGACGACACCGAGCCCTTCGTCACCATCGCGGCCGAGCAGGTGGCACAGCGGATCGACGAGCGGGTGGAGGACGGCATTCGGTTCGACACCGAGCGGTGTGATGCCGACGACGGCCGTGCTCCGCACGTGGAGGCCTGCGTGGAGCGGCAGCGCGCGCACCTCACCGCACTGCTCGACACGCTCTACTCCGCCGACGACACGGCGATGGTCGCGGCCGCCGACGCGGTATCCCGCTGGCCCCCACCGTCTGCGTGCCGCGATCGCCTGGCCGAGCCCGAGCTGGCAAGCCTGGCCGACGCGCTCGACGACGCCCGGCTGCTCGAAGCCCAGGGCCGGTCCACCCAAGCGCTCACCGCCGCGCGCAATGCCTACACCGCCGCACGGCAGCACGGTGATGTTCGCTTGCTCGTCGAGGCAGCCGAGCTGACCGGCCACCTCGCGCTGCAGCATGGGACGCTCACCGAAGCCGAGCCCGCCCTGGCGGAGGCCCTGTGGTCATCGGGCTCGGCGCGGCGCCGTGATCTCGTGGTGCGGGCCGCGTTGGGCCTGTTGACGCTGGCCCGCCGTGCAACCTCTCGCCCCGTGGACACGCCACTTTGGATGAGGCTCGCCCGCGACCAGGCCGCGATGCCCGAGGTCCCGAACGTACTGCGCATGCGGCTGTACC
Source organism: Deltaproteobacteria bacterium (assembly GCA_022601155.1). Classification (GTDB taxonomy): domain Bacteria; phylum Myxococcota_A; class Polyangia; order Nannocystales; family Nannocystaceae; genus Paraliomyxa. The sequence continues at coordinate 2,783 of JAHZJA010000293.1, forward strand.
TCGAGCTTGGCAGACTGGCGCTGGCCGATGGCGATCTCGCGCGGGCCCGCGCCGACCTGAGCAACGGACTCGCGCTCGACGTCCCCCTGCACGAGGCAGCGTGGACCTGGCGATTGCAGCTGGCACTGGCCGAGACCCTCGAGCGCGACGGACACGGCTCGGACGCCACGCAGCTGCGCG
>JAHZJA010000294.1 GCA_022601155.1 Deltaproteobacteria bacterium
CGGCCGGGGCGTCGCGATCCCATCGCATGAGCACCCGGATGCGACCGTGCTCTTCTGTGTGGATTTGGTCGCCCTCGGGCCCGGTGACCATGGCCGTCTGGGGCCCGTGAATCCGCGGGCGCGTGTGCCGAGGCAGCGGGCGGAACGGCACATCGAGGGGGATGCACTCGAACGAGCTCCCGTACTCGAGGTCGGGCTGTGCGGGCCGATCGGCCCCGGCGGCGTCGGTCGTGCCACTTTCGTGCACGACTCGCGTCAGGAGATAGCGGGGATCGGACGATGCGTGGGGGTGGTCGGGCAGCTCGAACACGTGCCCCGGCGAGAAACCGACGATATTGCCCTGTCCGCGGAAGCGACGTCGCTGCACCGCCAAGGCCTCGCGCTGGCGCGCGACCAGCTGCTCGCCTCCTCGCGCGCTGGTGTGCTGCTGGCCCGGGTCGAACACCTCGCGGTCGAAGCCTCGGTGATCGGTGGCCCGACTCTCGGAGACGGACCTGTCCCCTGGGGTTCGCCAGTCGAAGTCTCGCCGCACCACGGAGGTGCTGGTGAGCTCTTGGCTGCTGTGCAGGCTCCACACCGCCTGGGATCCGGCGGCCTGGTCCGGGTTGTCGACCCAGGGGACCACGAAGTCGGGGGCGTTGGGCTCGGTGGGTACCGACGGGTACAGGTCGTTGGTGTCGGTGAGCACCAGCCGCTCGTTGTCGTCTTCGCGATCGAAGTAGAAGCTGATCCCCTCTTCTTCCATCAAGCGGCAGGCGAAGCCGTAGTCGCTCTCGCGGTACTGCACGCAGTACTCGCGCTCGGAGTACGTTCCACGCAGGTCGAAGACGATCTCGCGTCCGTGCTGTGCCAGCGGCGCAGTCAGCACCTCGCGGAGGATCTCCGGCGCGGACAGATGCTGCCACGTACGAGAGTCGATGCGCTGGGTCAGCAGCCACAGCGCGGGACGTACGAAAGCGCGCACGTGGAGCAGGCGTCCGTCCGTCTCCGAGGTGTCGAGGCGGTGCACGATGCCCGGGACGCACCGCTGTTGCTCTCCCCGCTCGATCCACAGCCGGCACGACGCGCCGAGCATGTCGTCGAGCTCGGCGTCGACGTCGTCGGTCGTCAGCTCCACGGTGAGCGCGTAGGGCTCGAACAGAGCCTCGACGAGCTCCATCTGCAGGACCTGCCATGTGACATTGGGACCGTCTTCGCACTCGAACGAGTAATCGTTGGCCTCGGCGGCGGCGCCGGCGGGCGAGGCCTCCTGGGCGTTGGGGCCCGTGCGGGCATGGCGTTGAGCAAAGGTGTCCATGGGGTGCTGCCTTTGGCCATCCAGTGCCACGAGCCCATGGCTTCGATTGCGTCGAATTCAAAGATCTGTCTCCAGGTTCGAACCCGCAATCCAAGCGGGTGGCTCGTGGCACTGGACTCCCGAACCCGAGCCATGCCCATGAACGACGGCAATCTGTTGACGCTCCCCAGTGCCGACCCGAATCCGGGATTCGCGCCTTCTACCAGCGTGGGAACGATGCTCGACTGGAATGACGGGCACGGGCCGTTGGTGGACTATCCCGACAATCCACACGGGCCCCTCGTCGCTCGCTCCATCGTGCCACTGGCGCGGACCGACGCCGAGCGCATCATCGACGATCGACGCGGGCTGGTGCTTGCGTTCGAGCAAGGGCGCTCCGACCAACCCATCATTCTCGGGATCGTGACGGCTCCATCTCGGCATGGTGAGGCCGACCCCAGGAGTGTCCCCTCGCCAGGGAGCCAGGAGCTCGGCCCCGTCGACGCGGTGGTGGATGGTCGCCGCATTCGACTGGAGGGTCACGACGAGATCGAGCTGTGCTGCGGCGAGGCGAGCATCACCTTGCGTCGCAACGGACGCGTCGTGATCCGCGGCACCTACGTGGAAACCCGCTCCCGCGGCACCAACCGGATCCGCGGCGCGACGGTCGAGGTCAACTGATGTCTCGCGTGCTGTGGAACGTGGTGGAGACCCACCTCGACGAGGGGGCGTGCATCTTCTCGCAGTGGTGTGCGGCGATGGATTCGCCTCGGCTGCGCCTGTCGGACGTCGCCCGGGGGCCTGAGCGCCGTCTGTTCGCCCATGTGCATGGTCTGCGGGTCGGCGGCGACGAGGTCTTCGAACGCGTGCTGATGCCGCTGCTCGATGCCCCCAACCGTGCCGACCCCGATCGGCTGTCGGTGGCGGTGATGGTCGCGCTGCTCCAGGGCAAGCGAAACACCGCGCTGGCCCCGGTGCTGTGGGACTGGGGGCCGACCGTGCGTGAGGCGACCGTCCGTGCCTGCCGTGCCGTCGCCGATCCCGTGGTCGATCGGTGGGCCTGCGAAGTGCTGACCAAGGGGGCCTCGCCCGATCAGGTGACCTCGTTGTTGGAGCTGGTGGCCACCCGGCGGGTCCCCTCGCGTCCGTTGCTGTCCGCGCTCCACGGAGACAAGGCTGCGCTGCTGTGCGCCGCGTCTCGAGCCGCGCGCAGGCCCACGCAGGCGCTGCACGCCGGAGCCATCGACCACCTGCTCGACCACGACGACGCCGACGTGCGCGACGAGGCATTGGTCACCTCGTTGTGCCTGGGATCGCCGCTGGGACAGCGGTGGTGCCGACAGCTGGCGCGCTCGCAGGAGTACTGCACCCCCCAGGTACTGGAGCTGCTGGCCTTGGCGGGTGGCCCGGCCGACCACGAGACCGTCGTCGATGCGCTTCGCTGGAAGGACCGCCGCCCGGCGGCGATTCGGGCACTGGGGCTGTCGGGCAACGTCGAGGTGGTCGAGCCCTTGCTCGGGCTGCTCGAGGGTGATGGGGGCGACGATGACTCGACGGCTCGACTCGCAGGCGAAGCACTGTCGCTGATCACGGGGATCGATCTCGATGATCCGGCGCTGCAGGACGACTCGCCCTCGGTCGGCATCGAGCAAGAAGCGGCCGATGCGTTGCCCAGCCTGTGGGACGACGATCTCGAGGCCAACCTCGTGCCGGGCCCCGAGCGCGAGCTCCCACGGCCTGCCCCCGCGGCGGTGCGTACGTGGTGGGGACACAACCGAGGGCGGTTTTCGACCCAGCGGCGCTACCTGGCGGGCGTGGACCGGTACCCCCACGGCGTCCTCCACCAGCTCGAGAAGGGGCGTATGCGTCACCGTCATGCCCTTGCGCTGAGTCTGGAGCTTCGTACCGGAGGGCGTCGGCAGATCGCCACGCGGGCTCGCACCGACATGCAGCGGACGCAGCTGGATGCCTTGGTCTGTGCCCTTCCGCAGGATCCGGCCGCGTCTCAATCCGAGCTGGTGA
>JAHZJA010000295.1 GCA_022601155.1 Deltaproteobacteria bacterium
CGAGCAGCTGCTCGGCATCGTAGTAGCCGTGGTCGCGGGTCTGCTCGGGAGATGGGATCGCGTACCACACCTTGACCAGTGCAACGTGGCGAGGGGCCTGTCCTCCATGGTCTCGGGCCCACTGCCTGCACTGATAGCGGCCATACCACTTGCGATACCAGTCCGAAGGTCCCGACTCACCGCCGATGATGCGCCGGTTCATCTTGCGCAGTCGTGTGTTCCAGATCCACGGCAGTGGCCGTTGTTCCTCGGCGTAGACGTCGGTGCGAAGATCCCAGACCTCGCCGTCCTGGTCGGTCACCAGGACCTTCATGAACACGTTGCTGCGGGGAGGGTTGGGGGCGAACATCCCCCAGCCCTGTTCGGTCGTCGTGCGGCGTAGCCATGCGGCCACGGCCTTGCGGGCGGGAGTCCGGAAGGTGCTCAGGCACGCCTTGTCGGGGAGCAGCCAGGTCACCACCGCGCCCAGCTGCCACACGATGAGCCCGCCCACCAGCAGGCGCCCCCAGGGGCCATAGGCCCAGGGGTCGCGGGCCCGCGCCGAGTCGGGGTGGGTGGTGGCGAGCGTCCGACCGCGTGCATGGAAGGCGAGGGCAAGGCCGAGCACCCCCAGTCCGGCTGCGGTCACCACCCAGACCAGGCGGAAGTCCCACGAAGGCGCCTGCCACACCTGGAGGAGGACCCCGGCGACCACTCCCGCGAGCGCGAGCAGCAGGGCCCAGGTGGGGAGTCGGGCGGAGTCTCGGCGGTGCGTCAGCAGCTCGGGGGCTGCGACCGGCACGATGGGCGCTCGCACGCGCACCGACGCGGGGACCCATCGCCCGACAGTACGCGGGAAGGTCTTCGCCAGACGGTGGCCGATGTCTCGCAGGAGCGTCGCGATTTCACGGCCCTCGAGGAACGCGAACGTGCAGGCGAGCATGGCCGTCTGAAACTGGCCCACGTTCATCAGGGTGAAGATGTGGGCGTGAAACGCTAGATGCCACACCAACAGGACGCGCCGGCCCAGCACCCAGCGGCAGACCCAGCTGCGGTCGATCACCAACGGGGGGGACACGGGTCGACCGAACAGGCGCTGGATCTTCGGCGGATGGAGGGTGATCCGTCGCCACAGCAGCCACAGTAGAGCCCAAAACCCCAGCCACAGCGCGGTGAACAGCTCGGCCGAGACCGGCGGGGTGAAGTGCACGGGGTAGGCCACGTAGATGATGGCCGCGGTGGTGCCGATCACCCCTGCGAACGACAGTCGTGCCGTCCACATGCGGATCGCGGACAGCGGTGTGAAGCGCTCGCGGATCGTCCACCGCACGACCATGCCCACGATGATGAGGGCGAAGCTGGTCTGCCCGATCTTCACCGCCCAGGTCATCGCCCGAAACACGTGGGTCCCCGCGAGCGACGACAGCAGCTGCGGGGGGAGCCGATAGAAGTGGTCGAGGTTGAGGGCGTAGTAGAGCGAGTCGCCCGCCAGCCACACACTTCCCGTCTTCAGCGTCCCCGTCGTGATGTAGATGGTGGCCAGCTGCAGCATGATGAGCTTGCGGGGCCAGGCGGGGATGCGCCGATAGACGGGCGCCAACCCGTCGGGGTGCTCGGGGCTCGGGTTCACTCCTGCCCCTCCGCCCGGGCCATCGCGCTCCGACAGGCGCCCTTGGGCCCGAAGCCGACGACACCGCAGCCAGTTGTCGATGCTGTAGGCGTGTCCGCTGCGCGCCACGATGAGGTACGCGAGCATGCAGCGAAAGACGACCTCGGTCCCTTCCCACGCGAGATGGTTGCGGACGAGGATGCTGTTCATCAGCAGCCACGTGAGCACGCCGAACAGCCGGGTTCGATACCCCACCATGAACAGCACGGCGCACAGCTCGAACGCCCACAGGTGCACCCAGAACACCGTGGGGGAGTCCCAGAACATGAGCAGGGAGTACTTGTGCCCTCCCAGGAACTGGCCCACCGCGCCCCAGTCGTAAAAGCCCCAGGAGTCGTCCGGGCGCAGGCCGTCACCGAAGCCAGCAAACTGTTCACGCGCGAACACCTGCCGTGCAACGTCGGCGGTGAAGATCCCCTCGTCGGTGTACAGATACTCGAAGAACTCCCACATCCCGTTGAGGTTGCAGATCACGAAGAACGTGAAGACGATGCGGAACATCGCGATGCCACGCGGGTCTTCGGAGGTCAGCCACCAGCGCCGCCACTTGTCCGCGTGCATGATGAACATCAGCGCAACGAAGACGGCGCACGCGAGCATCAGCCAGCCCAAGGTGGGGGACAGTGCCAGTGCCTGCGGATTGGGTACCGTGGTCGCCAGTGCCATGCTGGAGTCCTCTACGGAGTGCCTGGCCGCAGCTGCCCCGCGGGGAGACGACGGGAGGGTGACGGCGTGGTCCCCTTGCGGCCGGGAGCAGGGACGGGCGTGGCCTCGACCGACGCGGCCAGGGACGACGCACGGTCACGCTCCTCGCGTTCGAACCGCACGATCCAGCGGTACAAGACCGCGATGAAGACGATACCGCCGACCCACAGGGCTCCGAGGGAGCAGAAGATGGCGATGTCGATGAATCGAACTGCAACCAAGACCATGATGCTCTGCGCCGTACGCTAGTTCAGCCCGGGCGAGACCGGGTGCGAGAAGTTTGCGAGTGGGAGCTGCGAGGCTGGTGGCGCGCCCGCACTTTTTTCGCGTGGGTTCGGCCGAATCCGCGAGGTCATCGCGATGACGGTGGGGGTGCAAAGAATGCGTCGGCGCGGTCGGAGCCCCGTAAACCTGTCGCATGACGATGTTCGCGTCGTCGGACATGACTTCACCGACCCCGCGCGACTCATCGGGCGGGCCCAACGTCATCATGCCCGCTCGCCCCGAACCTTCCTCGGCCACCGAACCTTCCTCGGCCACCGACCATGTCGATGCCTCGTGTGTGGAGAGCTTCCAGTACGACGACGGCATCGTTCGCAACTTCGCCCTCGCGACCATGGTGTGGGGCTTGGTCGCGATGCTGGTCGGTTTGCTGGCCGCGTTGATGCTCGTGCTGCCCGACCTGACGTTCGGGCAGTCGTGGCTGACCTTCGGCCGGATCCGCCCGGTTCACACCAACGCCGCCATTTTTGCCTTCGCTGGCAATGCGATCTTCGCGGCCGTCTACTACTCCACGCAGCGGCTGTGCAAGGCGCGGATGTGGAGCGACACGCTGTCTCGACTACATCTGTGGGGATGGCAGCTCATCATCGTGGCCGGGGCGATCACCCTGCCGCTGGGGATCACCCAGAGCAAGGAGTACGCGGAACTCGAGTGGCCCATCGACATCGCCATCGCGGTGGTCTGGGTGGGATTTTTCGGGGTGAACTTCTTCATGACGCTCCGCCATCGTCGCGAGCGTCATCTGTACGTCGCGCTGTGGTTCTACATCGCCACCATCGTCACGGTTGCGCTGCTGCACGTGTTCAACAACCTGGTCGTCCCCGTCGGGTGGTTCGAGAGCTACCCCCTGTACGCCGGGGTGCAGGACGCCTTCATGCAGTGGTGGTACGGGCACAACGCCGTCGCGTTCTTCCTCACCACACCGTTCTTGGGCTTGATGTACTACTTCTTGCCCAAGGCCGCCCAGCGCCCGGTCTTCTCGTACAAGCTGTCGATCATCCACTTCTGGTCGCTGGTGTTCATCTACATCTGGGCTGGCCCGCATCACCTGCACTACACCGCGCTGCCCCAGTGGGCGACGTCGATCGCCATGGTGTTCTCGGTGATGCTGTGGATGCCGTCGTGGGGCGGGATGATCAACGGCCTGCTCACCTTGCGCGGGGCCTGGAAGCGGGTCGCCGAGGACCCCGTCCTCAAGTTCTTCGTGGTCGGCATCACCTTCTACGGCATGTCCACCTTCGAGGGGCCCATGCTGTCGATCAAGAGCGTCAACGCGCTGTCGCACTACACCGACTGGACCATCGCCCATGTTCACGCCGGAGCGCTGGGCTGGAACGGGATGATGACGTTCGGGATGCTGTACTGGCTGCTGCCGCGGCTGTTCCAGACCGACGGCCTGTGGAGCAAGACGATGGCCACCTGGCACTTTTGGCTGGGGACGGTGGGCATCTTGCTGTACATCGTGCCGATCTACGTCGCGGGGCTGACCCAAGGCCTGATGTGGCGAGCCTTCGACGACGCGGGCAACCTGGCCTATCCCGACTTCGTGGAGACGGTGCAGGCCATCATCCCCATGTGGTGGGTGCGGGTGCTCGGAGGCGCCGTCTACATCAGCGGGGTGCTGTTGTTCGCCATCAACTCGTTCCAGACCTGGCGTCGACGTCCGGCCCAGTACGACGAGCCGGTTCATCACGCGCCAGCCCTGCGCCCAGACTACGTCGATCCTCCGGCTCCGTCGTCACGCATCACGGGGGGGGTCATCGACCTCGCCAAGAAGATCGACGTGTGGCAGCAGGGGGCGTGGCATCGCGTATGGGAGCGACTGCCGCTGAAGTTCACGGTGATGGTCACCATCGCGGTGGTGGTGGCCTCGGC
>JAHZJA010000296.1 GCA_022601155.1 Deltaproteobacteria bacterium
CTGGAAGCATCGTCAGCGCCGGTGCTGGAAGTGTCATCAGCGCCGGTGCTCGACGCATCATCACCACCGGTGCTCGACGCATCTCCACCCGTGGTCGAGGAACTACCGCTAGTAGAGTCGTCCCCGGTTGGGGTGACGGGTGAATCCGTCGTGCAGCCCAGGGCGAGCATGCACCCGAGTAGCGAAGCGAGATGCGAGCAACTAGCTCCGCAAGACGTGATGCAGCGCTCGGCTTCGAGGAAGGGCAATGGAATCGTGGGAGTCTTCATGCGATGTAGGTGACCCGGAGCAAATCGAGGCCGAGCCATTTCACCAGAGGTAGTGCCCGAGGCCAGTGGAACGATCACGTGGCCGCAGCTCGAGGCTCTGACCTACAGTCGCCGCGCCCCTCAGCTGGTGCTGAGCGTAATCGGGGTGGGCTTTGCGAGGCGCTCTCCACCGGGGGGCTGGGCGGCATCGACCTGCCGCCCATCGACGTCAGCGCATCGCTGGGCTTGCCGGCAGGGACGGTCGTGCTCACCATCAACACCGACGAGGTCGTTGGCGCTCCGGGGGTGACCGTGATCAACAGTCACCTGTAACCGCCGCGTCGGTGACAGACCGCGTGACCAGGACCGCCGCGCGACGAGAGCACGATGGTCGTCTCACGGATGACGGCCCTCATCGTCGAGACAGATTCGACCCGTGGGCTCCCACAGCACCGCGGCGTGGGTCACGACACCCGACTCGAACACGAACGTCAGGTGCCTACGCACCTCGGCACAGCCCCGGCGGGGCTCCAGGTACCTCCAGGTCGGCCCGCGGGTCTTCGGGCGACCGAAGCAGCGTCGAACGTGTCCACGCGACATCCCGATGAATGCGGGGGCGGGCCCGGATTCTGCTGGGGGCGGGCAGAGCAGCGAGCCCGTGGTCGGCGGGGTTGGGGTCGATGCGTCTACCCGGGTTCCGAGACCCCGCCCAGTGGAGCCCGAGCAGGCCGCAATCGCCAGCACCATCACAGGCGCTCCAACCCACCGACGGCCCATCCCTCACCAGCGTACCAAGCCGAGACCAGCCCGGACACCCGTCGTGGCGGATCCTCCCGAGCACACCACATCGACGAGCGTCTCCTCCGTCGATGTCCGCTCGGTTCGAACCGCGTCGTCGCCGACCCGTCGCGACCGACCACCGTCCATCGACACGGCCCCCGCGCACCGTGTCCGGCGCTCCAGCCTCTACAGCTCGATGAGCTGGGTCTCGATCGTCAGAACCTCTTCGCTGGGTAACCGCAGCACCGATAGCGAGACGATGTCGCCGGCCGCTTTGCCCTCGGGCGCGGTGTACAGGTCGCGGGCCCTCGCCTCGACGGTGTTGTTCATCACCGCCTCGCCGCTCGATCGAGAGCCCAACCGGGCGTCAAATCGACGCAACTCGGGGACGGCGAGCCGTGAGCCACACAGGGCCTCACTGCGGATAGTACAGCTCGAGGATCGCGTCGAGCGAGTCGCGGGCCTGCTGCGCGTGGGTCTCGTCCCACACGTCTCGCCACAGGTTGTACCAGCCGTGCCCCCAGTGCACGCTGGGGTCTGTCTCGGGACGCCCCGGATAGATCTCCTCGTAGTTGGCGTTGAACGCTTCGTTGTCCGCAGGAATGAGTCCCCGGTAGCGACGGATTTGCTCCTCGATGAGTGGCGACGCCGCCAAACCGCGAGCCGCGACCGCATCCTTCAGCGCGTCGGGGTCGACCGGGTGAATCCCCCAGAAGTGGATGAGTGGAGTCAGGTCCACATTCGCGGCCACCGACATTCGTAGGATTCGATCGTCGCCCGCGTCGAGGTCGGTGGGCTGTGGATTCGGGCCTCCCTGATAGTCCAGGTGCTCCTGCCGGAAGAAGCCCGTGAGGGCATCCCAGCCGAACAGCCGTGCCACATCAGCATACTTCGCGTATCCACGATGTTGGTAGCGCATCTGGTCCCTCGTGGTGTTGCTGTTGTCCATCTCCAGGCCGTTGCGAAAATTCTCCGTGATCATCCAGTGAATGGCCGCCTTGTCCGGCGAGTACAATCCCGCCATCGGTCTATACTCCGAACCCGACCTGGCGAAGGCCTCGTCGAAATCCACGCCGAATTTCTGGTTCAGTATGTACGCCATCGGAAAGTTGACGAGCGCCTCGCCCTCCCCGTGGAACATGGTAAACAGCTGGGAGTGGCCCAGCTCGTGCATCTCGAGCTGGTTGACTGGCGCAGTGAGATAGAAGTTGTTGGTGGTCCCGTCTCGGATGTCGCGCGGGTTGTATGTGAGGTTGATCTGCGGGTACCCGATGCCGCCAGCGTTGTGCCGAATCCACACGTCGGGCTGCATGTACAGCACGATGTCGTTGCGCTCTTCGGGAGTCCGCCCCGTGAACTCGGTGAATCCATCCATCGTCAGGTCCCAGTCCTCCATGACCGACGTGGGGTCATCCATGGCGTACACCCAGTGTCGCGGCACCTGCATCATGAATCGATCGGTGATGAAGTCCGCCCATGGTCCCGGCGCGGTCCGGCGCGACCGCCACTGCTCGGCCGTCATGCGGTCACGCTCTCGCAGCGAGAACAAGGGCGCCTCCACGACCCCCTCGATGGTGACGTCGACCAGCCCGGCGTCGACGTTGTTGGGGACCTCCACATAGACCCCTCCACCCACTGGATTGGCGATCGTGGTGATTTCGGAGGTGATCTCGTATCGCCGCGACACCCCTGGAAGCCGTCGGTGGGCTCGGGTGCTCTCCGGAACGTTGTCTTGCGTGTGGCTGTGCGCACCGACGAGAATGGAGTAGCCACGACCCACCATCGCGCTGGGTACGGTGACACGGCCGACACTGCCCGCCGGGAGGTACAGACCGGTGGGTCGCCGACTCAGTTGCCTCGAGAATGCGACCGGACGACCGAAGGCCGCCGGCTTGCTCGCGTCCACCTGCACCGTGAACTGCCCCACCATGGCGCCCGGCTGCGTCGCCCCGGGGAAGTGTTCAGACGTCTGCCAGCCTCGTTGTTGCAGGACCTCCGCGCATCCGGCCACGGTCGCCGATTCGAATACGTTGTCGAACACCGCCTGGTGAACGGCCAGCATTCCCCGCGCCTCCCGGACCGCGTCGGGCTCTCCGTCCTGTGGGGTCTGGATGATCTCACGGGTGGCCTCGGTGACGAACAGCGGGCCGGCGCTGGCCTCGTAGAGGTCGATGAGCTGCAGCGCACTGTCGATCCGCGGCTGCGTCGTGGGCAGCAACGGCGCGTGCCTCACCACCTCCGCCACGGCTTGATCGAACGCGTCCGCGGCGAGCACGGACTGCCCCTGAACGTGCTGGGTGAGCCGCTCGAGCGCACCATCGAGCGAGCTCGTGGACAGCCCTCGTGCCGAGATGTGCTCGTAGTAGAGGGCTCGAGCCTCCCGCTCCGCCAACGCACGCGTGTATCCACGGACCTCGACCAGCTCGACGGGCGCTTGCTCGCCCTCCCCGGGATCACCGATTCGCAGCATGCCCGGGCGATAGACGTCTTGGTACATCGCCAGCTCCGGGACCTCCCAGTCGCCGTGCTCGCCATTGACCAGGATACGGGCTTGGGAGCCGCGGACCGTCAAGACGACGTGGTTCCAAATCGTCGGATCGAACAGCTTGATCCTCTGCGGATTGTTGTACGGAAACCGGGTCGACGTGCGCGGCGTCCCCGGCCCCCCTCCGGAGACCATCACCACTTCCCATTCGTGTCCACGCGGCTGGGCGACCAACGCAAAGCCGTCCGTGTCTCCCTGTGCGTTGCCGGTACCGATGAGTGTGGCTTGTGGCCCCGCCCCCGGGTCGGGGACGCGGAACCACAACGAGAGGCTGAAGTCCGAACCATCACGACCGTATTGCAGGCACGTGTCGTCGCGGAGATCGATCGACTGCGCATTGCCAATCCGGACCCCCTCGGTACCGTCCGGGCCGGCGATCGGGGTGATTCCCTCCGACTGCGTGGCGATCACCTCCGACGCGAGGAGCGACACCGAGTCACACCCGGACGCCTCGGGGATGGGACGCGTGGGCGGGCACGTCTCGTCGACCGCCCCGCGGCCAATATCGTCGTCGGGTTGCGGGTCACTGCACGCGCCGAGCCCAAGGGCCGAGGTGAGTGCAATGAGAATTCGGCGACGACGCTGACCTCTCATGTATGGGGGATATGGGCTTGACTCGGCCGGTGCAAACCGACCCGGCGGTCTCAGGCTGCAACGGAGTCGGCCACCCCGGCCCACGGAAGCCGCGGTGGCGAGGCCATCGGGTGCATCTCGCCCGACATCGTTCGCCCACGACGCTCGGTCTAGCCCGGCTCTACCGCAAATACATCGTCGGGTGAATAATTATGGGCTTGGTTGTCACCCAGGCCTGGATTCGTATGATCAATTCTCGACGAGGAATCGACAGGGCGAACGCGTGTCGCGAGGGTTCCGCGTCGTCGCGCATCATTCGCATCGTGGTGATTTTGGAAGTGATGCGATGAACGTTTCGTGGGCTGAATACATCGAGCGTCGCGGGGTTACTCTATTGGACTATGGGGATGGTGGGGTCCAGCCACAGACCCATGCCGGCGATCACGACGCCCTGCACCAGCATCGCCCCCAGCAGCACCCGTGCGGTGCTCAGCCGAGCGGCCAGGAACGCCGAGGCTCGGCTCGCGCCAGCGGCCACCGTCATCA
>JAHZJA010000297.1 GCA_022601155.1 Deltaproteobacteria bacterium
ACTCGACGCCTGAGGCCCTCGGATAGCCCCAACGCTTCGCGTTGGTGCGAGCCGGGGGACTCGAACCCCCACGCCTTGCGGCACTGGAACCTAAATCCAGCACGTCTACCAGTTTCGCCAGGCTCGCGCGGGCGGGAAGCATAACATAGCAACCGAACGAGGCCATATTCGGTACTCTGCGTCGGATGTCGCGACGGTCGCTCGTTGTCGCCCTGCCTCTGCTCGTTCCGCTCGTTTCGGGTTGTTCGGGTGATCCCTATGCCCAGGCCCCGCCGCCTGCGGTTGCTGCCAAGGCGACCCCGGCGGCCACGCCTCCGCCGAGCGCCGATGGGAAGACCCCGGCGGGCGGTGGCGCGGCGGCCAAGCCCACCGGCCCGCGCAAGGGGGTGCTGACCAAGCACGACGACGGCAAGCCCGTGGCCAAGGTCCTGCCCACGGCACCGCTTCCCCTGGTCAAGATGCTGGGCGAGCCACCGCCGACGGTCGAGTCGTTCCTCGGGCCCGTGGTGGCGGGATCCAAGGGCGGGATGCGGGACTCGTGCGTCCGGTACATCCCCAACCGCACCTGGTTTCGCTGCAAGTTCGCCTGGCAGCGCTACACGGACAAGACCAACAACTTCAAGGTCGTGCACGTGACCTACGAAGATGGGAAGGCGACGGGGCTCGCGTTCGAGGGGATCCCCGGCGCGGGCGAGTTCGACTACACGCAGGCGTTGCGCAAGGTGGGGCTGGAGCTACCGGGCGAGCCCAAGCTCGACGACTCGCAGTCCGATGCGAAGGTGTGGAGTTGGTTCAACTCGACGGCTCGTCTGATGATCCACGATCGTCAGTACCGCGTGCGCGTGTCGAGCGTGGAGGGGGGATGGGACCGCGCGAAGGTGGAGCTCATCCTCAACGACGCGCTCAACGACAGCGAGAAGTCGCGGATGTTCGTGCCCGAAGAGGGGGCCTCGCCCGACGCCGACGCACCGGGCTGAGGCCACGGCCCGAGCACGATGGCGTGACGCCGGGCCGAGGGCGTAGCCTGGCGGAGGTCGAGGGGTGCCGTTGGCAAGCGGGGCACACCCTCGCGTGCAGCAGTACCTCAGCTCGGCCGGGCCAGCGCGGGGTCGCCGAGCTCGAAGCTACCGAGATTGGCGGTGCTGCCCTGTTGCATGAGCACGAACGGCCGCGACTCGATGGTCACACCGCCGTGGCCATCGTGACGGACCAGCTGCACGGCGCCCAGAGCGTGACCCATGGCTCCGCGATCGTAGTACTGCACGGTGGCCTGAAGGCGATCGGGCATGGTCTTGCCCGGGACGACGTACTCCTCGGGACCGTAGCCCGTGGTGACGTCGGCGAGCCGCCGCTGTCGCCGACGCCGTGACTCGGGGGCGTGCAAGGTGAGGTCGAGATCGGTGGTGTCGGTCTCCCAGCTGAGCACGAAGCGAGTCGAGGGGACGGTGGCCGTGGTGACCTTCGTGTAGGCGAGGCCCGCCTTGGCGGCCTGGGGATCGGCTGCCGACCACGCCGCGGCCACGATGGACAGATCGCGGTGGAGCACGCTGTGAACGCGGGCGAAACGGCCCCGGGGGTAGCGACGGTCGAAGGCCTCGCGGAGCACGGCGAATGCCTCCGCATGTCGCCCTTGCTCGACCAGGGCCCAGGCATGGAGCCGAGCGCCCGTTGGCTGGTCGGGCCGGGCGGCGACGGCCTTGGCGAAGGTGTCGATGGCCAGCGGCAGGCCGTCCTTGCCGAGGGCTTGCAGGCGCTGCCCCGCTGCCCGGCGAATGTCGGCGCGCGAGGGGTGCAGATCGATGAGCGAGCCGTAGACGCGAGCGGCGAGCCGGGTACGACCGCGGTGCTCGAGCGCTTCGCCGAGGGCGAGCAGGCCCAGCGTGTCTTCGGGCTGAGTGCGAACCCAGCTGGACGCGAGCGCGTAGGCGTCTCGATCTCGTCCTGCGTCGAGCAGGCGGCGCGTCTCCGCGTAGCGACCGGTGTGGGGAGCGGTGGCGGGGCGCTTGCGCTTGCGGGGTGGGCTGGAACGGCTCCGACGCTTGGCGACGGTGTCGGGGGCGAGCTCGAAGGGCATCACCACGTGAACGAGCCCCGCCGCGGGCCTGGGAAACCGCCAGCGGCCCGTGGCCTTGGCGATGCACAGGCCAATGTTCTTGTCGTGGAGGGTGGACTCCTTGACGATCGACTTGGTGACGGTGCCGCTGGTGTCCAGCGTGAACGCGACCTCCACCCTGCCCCCGGCGGTCGGATTGCTGGCGAGGCCTTGATTGTAGCAGTAGCGCACCTCGTTGGCGTGATGGCGGACGACTCGACGGATGATGTCGGCGTCGAGCATGCCCATCACCTGGGGGCGGCCCCGACGAATGCGAGGGACGGCGACATGACGGGGTCGGCGGAGGCCGTCGATCCGACGGGCTGGTGGCATCGCTTCGCCCGGCAGGCGGCTGCCGTGCATGGGATTGGTGTTCGCCCACGGACCGTCGGCGAACATCTGCATCGAGTCCATCGGGAGCGAGCCGAGACCATGGCTGCCGCGGCCACCGAAGCCAGCGCCGGAGTCCATGCCGTAGCCGGAGCCAGAGCCGCTGCCACCGCCCTTGCCGATGAGCCCCACGTTGCCCAGGCCGATCGTCCCTTCGCCGTCGCCACCGCCGCCCCGCCCGGCACCCATGACACCGAGTACTCCGGACGCGCTCGCGGTAGAGCCGAGGCCGCCGAGGCCGAACGCCTCGTCGACCTCGGTGCCCGTGAGACCTCCCCACACGTCTTGGTCGTCTTCGTCGACGGCCCAGGCCGATGCGGAGCGAGCGGTGCCCATCGTGCCCTCCTCCCCGCGGTGACGGGTGGCCGATGAAACCCGCTGCGCTCGGGTGTCGGGCTGTTGTTCCTCCTCGAGCGGGAGGTCTTCGTCGACGTGCAAGGGCTTGGTCGGGGTCTTCGAGCGCCGCCTCAGCCGAACCGAGCCCCCGTCTGCGGTCAGGATGTCGGCGCGCCCGTCTCGGGGGATGCCGAAGCGGCGATAGTCGTTGTCGGTCTCGAGCACGAGCAATGCGGTGAGATCGGTGAGTACGCGGTAGTGCGTGGACAGGGCGACGATGCGCTCGTCCATGTCGCGGTGCGCTGGTGTGTCGTCGTCGAGACGGGCCTGCGCGTGTTGGATGCGCTCGATCCGGGCGCGTGCCCATGCGCGCTCGACCAGAGGCGCCTCGACGGCGAGGGTGTGCACCACATGCGACGCGATGGAGGAGTCGGAGAACTGCACGCGAACCGCGGGCGGACGGGTGGTCTCATAGTGGGCAAACACCAGCACGTCGCCGCCAGGCTCGACCCCGGCGAGGGTGTTGGGCCAGCTCCACGTGGCTCCGTCGACGGTCATTGCCACATCGCCGAAGGGGGCGGTCTCCAGGCCCTGAACGATCGCGTCGGCGGAAGCTTGGTCATCGAGGACGACGCCCGGGTCGGGCAACGCGGTGGTGAGATCGGCCAGCCGCTCACGGTCGCCGCGGTTGCCCGGCGCGAGCGCGTCGAGCCTCCGAACGCCGCGGTCTTCGAGCTTGCGGGCGGCGACGCGGAGGGCATGGCGCTCGGTGGCACC
>JAHZJA010000298.1 GCA_022601155.1 Deltaproteobacteria bacterium
CGGACCCGTCGCAGGGTGCTTGGTGGGTGCCGCCAACGAGCCCGGCCGCCAGGGCACCGCTCTGCTTCCCGATCTTCCTGCGACTTGACGACGCCATGCCTTCGACCGACGACGCCGAACCGCCATCGACCGTGTCCCCCCTGCAGCGATCGATCTATCGCGCGGTGGAGGACGCTTTCGAATCCGAGCAGGTGCCATTCCTGCGCAGCTTGGTCGACACGCCCAGCCACACGGCGGCGCGAGACGACGTAGAGGCGGCGGCAAAGCTCGTCGACGCCAAGGCTCAGCAGCTGGGGCTCGCGGTCGAGCGTACGCCCGACCCGGAGCAACGGTTCGCTGACCACCGCGTCTTTCGGACGCCCGCGACCGAGGCCGACGCGCGCAGCCTGGCGCTGGTGGGGCACATCGACACCGTCTTCCCCCGCAGCATGGGCTTTTTGGCCATGACCCGCGACGACGGACCGGCGGGGCCCGGCACCGGGGACATCGTGCGTGGCCCCGGCACCCTCGACATGAAGTCGGGCCTCAGCGCCGTGTTGTTCGCGATGCAGGCGGTTCGTCACGCGGCTCCTCAGCAGTGGGAGCGACTGCGACTGCGGTTCTTGCTCAACAGTGACGAGGAAGTCGGCTCGCCCAGCAGCGCGCCGATGTTCGAGCGAGTCGCCCCGCTGCTGACGGGCGCGCTGGTGTTCGAGGCGGGGCGCACCGAGGACCGCATCGTCACCTGCCGCAAGGGCAGCGCCCGGTTCGAGTTCGTGGTGGAGGGCCGGTCGGCCCACGCGGGCAACCAGCACCAAGAGGGCGTCAACGCCATCGCGGTCCTGGCTCATCTGGTGCTGCGGGCGGAGGCCATCACCGACTACGCGCGAGGGGTGACGGTCAACGTCGGGATCATCGAAGGCGGGACGGCCAAGAACACCGTGCCGGACCGGGCTCGCTGTGTGATCGACTCTCGCTTCCTGACCGTCGCCGATGCCCGGGAGGTGGTTGCGCGCATGGAGGCTCTGGCGGCCGATCCCTTCGGGGATACGCCGGTCGAGCCCCGGCTGCGCGAGGCCAAGGTCGTGCTGGTGGGTGGGGTTGCTCGGCCGCCGATGGAGGCGATCGAGGGCACCCAGGCGCTCCGGCTGCGCTACGAGAGGCATGCAGCCGCGACCGGTCTGCAGGTGGGGGAGGCTCCGCTCCAGGGCGGGGGTTCCGACGCCAATCTGCTCGCGGCCCTCGGCGTTCCGTGCATCGACGGCCTCGGGCCTCACGGCAAGTTCTTCCACAACCCCCGGGAGTGGAGCAGCCTGTCGAGTCTACAGCGCAGGACCCAGGCGCTGGCGACACTGCTGGCCGAGGAGGCCGCCGGAGGGCCGCAATGAGCGACGCCGACAAGTTGGGCATCCTGACGATGGTGCTGTGCCTCATTGGCAGCATGTTCTTCTCGGGCAGCGAGACTGCGCTCACCAGCCTGGGCACCCACCACGCGCGCAAGATCCAAGAGGAGGGGGGACGTCGCGGCAAGACGGTCTCCACCTGGGTCGAGCAGCCGGTTCGGGTGCTGTCGACGATCTTGGTGGGCAACAACGTCACCAATACGTTGATGGGCTCGGTGGCCACCGCTCTGGCGATTCGCCACCTCGCTGGCGGTACGTGGGGGGAGTACGCGGTGCCCGTGGCGGTGTTCTTCACCACCGCGGTCTTGCTGGTCTTCGGCGAGATTCTTCCCAAGGCGGCGGGGCGGGTCTACGCGCATCGACTCGCGTTGCCCGTGCTGTCGGTCCTCAACGTCCTCGACAAGCTGCTCGCGCCCGTCACCTGGGGCTTGTCGAAGATCACCGACCTCATGCTCAGGCGGGCCGCCGACGAAGAAGGGCAGAAGGTCACTGCCGACGAGCTGGACTACCTGGTCAAGGTTGGGCAGCGCGAGGGGTCGATTCCCGCCGATCAGGCCGAGCTCCTCCGTGGGATCTTTCGGTTCGAGGACAAGATCGTCCGCGACATCATGGTGCCCGAGAACAAGGTCACCGCGATCGATCTCGCGTGGGGTATCGACCAGGTGATCGACCGCGCCAAGACCTCCGGGCACAGCCGGCTTCCGCTGTACGAGGAGGATCTCGACCACATCGTGGGGGTGCTGCACATCAAGCAGCTGGTGGGGCTACGTCGTCCGGGACGCGCCGACATCAAGCGTGTGATGCGGCCGCCGATGTTCATCGCCGATAGCCTGCTCATCCAGGATCTGCTCCGACGTTTTCGCGAGAAGCGGGTGCACTTGGCCATCGTGGTCGACGACGGTGGCCACACGGTCGGTGTGGTGACCCTCGAGGACGTCCTCGAGCAGATCGTGGGCCAGATCTTCGACGAGAGCGACCGGGCTCCGGCCGGCGGCATGGAGCACGCGGGCATCGTCTATGTCGACGGCCAGGCTGCGCTCACCCAGGTCGAGGAGACCTTCGGCGTCGAGTTCGAGGAGCTCGAAGGCGTCGACAGCGTCGGAGACCTGCTCACGCAGCTCGGCGGCGAGATGCCGACGACCGGCTCGGTGTTCGTCTACGAGGGGATTCGCTTCAAGGTCCTCGCCGCCAACGACCGCCGGGTGATCCGCGTGAGTGTCGAGCAGGTCGACGTCGACGATGACGACGACGCGTAGCCGCCTCGACCGCGCCCCGCACCGCGGGTCGTCACCCCCCTCGGGTGCCTAGGGAGGCGAACCGCTCGATCGCACGCGCCAATGCACGCCTGCGGCCGCCCATGGCGGTGTCTCTCAGCGCTGACAGTGCGCCCGGCACAGCTTCGGCCTCGCTCCTACCCATCAACGGCCCCAGACGCACCTTGGCACCTACGATCTAGCGGTTCGCCTCCCTAGGC
>JAHZJA010000299.1 GCA_022601155.1 Deltaproteobacteria bacterium
AGCAGGCCCATGAGGTACAGATCGAGGTCGGAAAACAGGTACAGGTCGCTCTTGTTGGCGGTGAAGGTGCCGTCGCCGTTGTCGACCCAGCGGTGGCCCTGCATCGGCGAGCCACCCGTGTCCATGTAGAACGACCAGTGGGCGTTGGCGCGTCCCAGCAGGCTGCCCGGCTCGGCCCCCGGTTGGGCGTAGTAGACGAACGAGCCCCACGCGTGTCCGAGCTCCTGGCCGAAGATGAGGGAGATGATGGCGTCGTTGGTGCCGCCGGGATCGGTGCCGAGGTACTGCGACCAACGATTGAGGTGCAGCAGGCCCTCGACCTGGGACTGCGGGGTGTCATCGAAGATCGCCGCGGGGATCACGGGATCTTCGGCCGCGATGTGGTCGAAGCCGATGCCCTGGACCTGGTTGGCCACCGACTGGAAGAACGCACCCACGCCGCCACCCAGCGACCACGTGGTGTAGATGACGATGAACTGGCTGTCGTCTTCGTGTACCGCCAGCAGGCCGTCTTCGACCTGCTGGTACCCGGCCAGAAATCCGTCGCGGGCGTACCAGTCGGCGTTCTCCACCGAGCCATCGACGTCGTCGAACAGCATGAACTGCGCGCGTTGCTCGACCAGCTCGATCGGCGCGGCGAGGGTCGGGCGGGCAACGAGGCTGGCGACGCCCAGCACGAGGACCCAGGGGCGAGACGATGGGGCCCAGCGCATTCGCGTCAGTATCCCCAGCCGCGGCGGCGTGGGTCAAACCCGCCCGCGCGCGGCGACCGGGCGCCGCTCGCTCGGTTCCTGCGCACGAGGGGCTCGTGCCTCATGGGGCGGGTGCTATCGGTCGAGTCGATCGAGCAGCAACTGCACGCCCTCGGGGCCCGCCTCGAGCTTTGTTCGCGCGACGTAGTAGAGCTTGTGGTGTGGCCGCGCGACCGCGGTGCGCGAGGCCCGGCTGAGTTCGTCGTTGGCGGTGACCAGGCCGAGCATCCAATCGAAGGCATCGAGTCGGTCGACGTGCAGACCCGCCCGCAGTACCGCGGCCTCGCGAAGCTCGGGCTGAGCCCGCAGGGCCGTGAGCGCCTCGCCGCCATCGTCGGCGATCCACCCCAGTAGCGCTGCTGCACCAAGACGGCGGAAACGATCGTCGTAGGCCTTCTCCAGTGCCTTCGACTCGGTCCGGGCCTGCAGCAAGGCCACGTCGACGAGTGCGTCGGCGTGGCTCTCGCTGTCGAGCCCATCCCACTGCTGGTGGGCCTGGGCAAAGCGCTCGAGGCTGCCGCGTGCGCTCACGAGGTCGAGCTGCGTCAGGGCCAATGAGCGCTCGATCTCCGCACGCAACAGCAACAGCCCGGCCCGGGTCGCGGGCTTGGCCTTGCGCCCCAACCCCGTCTCGACTGCATCATAGTGGGTGAGCCGGCGCTGCAAGGCCTCCACGCGGTCGGCATCGGTGCTGCCGTCGAGGAATCCGGCATGGCTGTTGCGAGCGTCGGTCAGGTCGAGCTCCACGCCCTCGAGAGTCCGGTTGAGCTCCTCCAGCGCGGTCTGGTCCTGGGTGCGGCGATACCAAAGAGCGAGGCTTGCGTAGGCGTCGGGGCGCTTGGGCCCGAGCACCAGCTGCTGGCGCTGAAGGTCGAGCATACGCCGCACGGACTGGCTGGACTTGATGGACGCTCGCAGCCGGTCGCGGTACGGGCCAGTGATGACGGCGCCCAACAGCTTTTGAATCTCTGTGCCCTCGAGACGCAGCAGCTGCAATTGCATATAGGGCTCGAGCAGCTCGATCGAGGCCAGCATCTCGAGGACCGAGGCCAGGTTGCCCACGACCAGCGCGCTGTCGGGCTCGAGGCTCCGAGCCTGGTCCAGTGCGCGTACGGCCTCGCGGAGCCGGTCGACGGTGCCCGTGCAGCGGTAGCGGTCGAGCATGGCCAGCGCGGCGTTGTTGAAGGCGGCGCTGCTGTGATCGGACTGGGCCAGCCATTGCTCGGCGACGCGTGCATACGTGGCGTCGGCCCCGGCGTAGTCGCCCTGTTTCAGCTTGTCTTCGGCCTCGTAGTCCATCAGGCGCAGCTTGACCGCAGGAGAGCTCGTGTCCCCCCGTTGAAGCCAGGTGCGGCCTTCGTCGCTGTCGGTGGCCATCATCGCCATCAACACTGCGGCCGAGTGCTTCACCGGGGGCTCCGAAGCCTCGTAGACCGCGGTGGCCACCTCGCGGGCGCGCGGGGTCAGGCCGAGCTCGCGGTAGGCACTGGCGACCCCGAGCTGGACCTCGGGGGGCTCGTCGTCGAGCAAGCTGGTGAACTCGCGCTCGGCCTCCTGCTCCTTGCCCAAGCGGTAGTAGACCCGGCCGAGTCCCAGGTGGTAGCTGGGAATCCCTGCGCCGTGGCTACTGATCGACAAGAACGCCTGCTCGGCGCCATCGAGGAGTTGCTGGCGCTGCTCTCCCTGTACCCGGTTGGCCCGCTGGAGCTTGATGGTTCCCCACTGGATGGCGACACCGACCACCCCCGACAGCGTGGTGTACTCGTCGCGCAGACGGACCAGCTCGGGATCGGCGGTGACCTGTTCGTCGAGCCACTGCGAGAACATCTCTTGTTGCTTGGCCTCGCTGGCGCTCTCCATTCGGCTGCGGAGCGCGGGAGGGAGGCGGCCTTGTCGAGCGCGGGCCACGAGGGTGTCCGACAGCGAGTCGGCGCGCTCGGTGTATGCGCGTCGGGCAGACTCGAACGCGGGTAGCCGACTGGTGAGCACGCGTCCCAGCAGGGCGTCGGCCTCCGCTTCCTGCCCGTTGTCGGCGTAGATCGAGGCGAGCGCGGCCTGGGCCGCGAGCACCATGCGCCCCGGCGGCCCGATGGCATCGAGGGTGGCCAGGGCGGCCTTGGCATCCCCTTGGGCCAGCTGAAGCTGGGCGAGGGCGACGGCGACCTCCTGGTCTCCTGGCGTCTGCGCAACGGCGGCGGTCAGGGCCTCGAGGGTGGGCTCGGCGAGCAGCGCCTGCCGCTGAGGGTCGTCCATGGCCTGCTGTGCGGCATTGACCCGCTCGATCGCAACCCGTCGAGATTGCTCGAGCCGGGGCTGTTGCTTGGCGGCGCGCTCCCACCGAGCCACGGTGGGCGACAGCTCGACCCACACCGAGTGGTCTTCCCCCAGAGTGTCGAGCAGGGCGGCCGCTGCCGTGACCGACGCGGAGTCGTCGGGCATCGACGCATACTGGCGAATCGCCTCGAGTGGCCACTGCTCGGCCAATCCCGCGGCCAGGGTGCGATTGAGCCCGTGCCGTCGCTCGGTGATGGCGGTGCGCTGGGTCGAGGGCGCAATGGCCTCTTGCTGGCCCAACAACTCCATCGCCGCCCCGATGGCCTCGGGGCTGCCGTCGCCCAGCTCGTCGATCCATGCTTCGAGCTGGGCCAGCATGGTGTCCACCACGGTCGAGTGCCGTGCGACGTCTGGCAGCGCTCGGTAGCGCAGGGCCACGCGCTTGGCCTGGCCGAGCTGAGGCACCGTCAGCGGGGACGAGACGGTCGCGGCGGCGGTACGCACGAAACCCTCCACGGCCGGCTCGACGGTCTCGGGCGGCTCGTCCGCAAACTCGACGATGATCGCCTCGTATTGGTCGACGACATCGGCCAGCTGCTCGGGGCCTGCGTCGCTCTCCGCCTGCTGCGCGGCGTCCATCGCCTCACCCATGCGGTAGCCGACCGAGCCGAGATAGGCGCTGACGCCTCCCCACACGATCGCGACCACGACGGCCAACGCGGCCAGCCGCCGCCACCACGTGGTGAAGGTGCTCAGCGGGCTCTTGGCGAGGAAGTACCAGCCATCGCCATCTTCCGAGCGCGCGACTCGAAACGCGTCGAGGGGCAACAGCGGGACGAACAGTGCGGTGATGTAGCGAGTCGTGACGTAGGTACCGTTGGGTCGCGGGTCTCGCTCGCCGTAAACCCGCAGACCAAAGCCGTTGAGCCCGAACAGCGCGGGTGGGGATGACAGCGGCTGCGAAGCGTCGATGATCTGTTGCGCCGAGGCGGCGATGGGAGCGGGCGCGCCGTCGAGGATCGAGCGCGCCACGTCGGCCGCGTCCTTGCGACGGTCTTGG
>JAHZJA010000300.1 GCA_022601155.1 Deltaproteobacteria bacterium
CGCACAGCGCAGTCGCTTCCGCCTCCTCGAGACAGCCCGCGGCACACAGCCCGGTCAGGGCGTCGGTGATGTCACGCCCCCGGGCCGGGGGGTGATCGGGGCCGTGGATGAGCTGGAGGGCCGAGACCAGCAGCTCCAGCTCGAGGCAGCCGCCCGCGCCCGTCTTGGCGTTGTACCAGCCGGTCTTGCGGTTCTCGCGCGCCAGCTCCTTCTCGATCCGGGCCTGCAGGCGGCGGGTTTGCTGGCGGATCTCCGTGGGGTCGGGGTGGGGATCGTCCGAGGGCACGAAGCCGAGCGTCTGCGCGACCGCATCCTCTACGCTGCTGCCCAGCGGGCCGGGAAGCGCGGCGGCCATGTATGCGCCCGGGGGTGTGACCTGGGGCTCGTCGTGCTCGTGGCCATGCACCGTCAGCTCGGGTGCCACCACCCCTGGTTCGCCCATGTGAATCTCCGCGACCGGCCGCATGCGCAGCATGGCCAGCCGTTCCCACACCGCGACGCGGCGTGCGTGGTAGCGACGGAAGCCGCCCAGCGAGGTGACCAGTAGGCCCGCTCGCCCCGACGGGCGCAGCCGCATGTCGACCTCGTACAGCCGAGGGCCGAGGGCGCGACTCTCCAGCCGAGACATCAGCCCCTGCGCCAGTCGAGTGGCGCGGGTCTGGGCCTCGTGGATGTGCCCGGGGTCCATCGGCTCGAACACGAACATCAGGTCGAGATCGGAGCCGTAGTCCATCGCGGCCATTCCATGCTTGCCCAGCGCGAGCACGGCCAGGCGCAGCGGTGGCCCCGGTCGCGGGTCGGCGGCCAGATCGCGCAGCAACATCCGCACGACGAGATCGGCGACGTCGGACAACGACCGCCCCACGCGGAGCGGATCGGGGCGTCGACCGAGATCGTGCAGACCCACGCGCACCAGCTGCTCGTGCTTGAAGTGGAGCAGCGTGGCGTCCAGCCCACGGGAGTCTGGCCGCTGGCGACGCAGCTCGGCCGCGAGGGTGGCGGTGCTGGGCAGGCTGGGCTCCGAGGCGCGGGACAGCAGCCCGAGCAGGCGATCGGGTGGCGTGCTGTGCCGACCCCCCGCGCGGCGTCCCGGCGGAAAGCCAATCAGCCCGCGGGCGAGCGGCTCGCTGGCGCCGAGCAGCTCGCCGGTCAGGCGCAGCATGTCGAGGCCGGCGGGGCTGGGCTCGGCAAATGCACGCCACAGCCCGTAGTGCGCGGGGCGGGACGCGGCGAGGTCGACCAGTCGCGCGATGGCAGCATCGGGGTCGGCGCTGTCGATGCACGCCCGCAGCAGGTTCTCGGCGCCTCGGCGCGCCGAGCCCCCGGCCGCGAACGGACCCTCCGCTCGGGTCAGCAGGTGCTGGAGTCGGGCCTCGGTCTGGTCGGGGTCGTGCACGCCCAGTCGCTCCAGAGCCACGCGCCGTTGCTGGCGTGGTGCACCTTCGTCGACCGCGGCCGCGAAGGCCTCCCGCTGCGGGTCGTCCGTCTCCTCGGTTCCGGCCACGGTCTGCGCGATGGTGTGGACCCGCTCCCGATGGTCGTCCAGGGTGGCATCGAATTGCTCGAGGTCGGGCGTGCCGAGCCGCCGCGCGAGCAAGGCTCGGGCTGGATCGGGGCCCGGTACCCGGTGGGTCTGTTGGCCTTCCGCCAGCTGCACCCGATGCTCCACTCGCCGCAGCCAGCGGTAGGCCTCGCCCAACGCTCGGTGCTCTCGGTCACTGAGCAGCCCGGCCGCGAGCAGTCGGTCGAGTGCGGCCAGCGTGCTGGTGGTGCGGACGCTCCGGTTCTTGCCGCCGTGCAGCAGCTGGAGTGCTTGCAGAGTGAACTCCACCGCACGGATACCCCCGGTGTCGAGCTTGACGTCGACGCTGCCGTCGTCGCGCCGGACCCGGGTGGCCTCACGGCGGGCCCGGTGCATCATGTCGGCAATCTCGGAGAAGATTTCGGGGCCCACCGCGCGCCGATACACGAACGGGGTCAGGCGCTGGAGCATGAGCTGGCCCAGGTCCATGCGGCCGGCCAGAGGGCGCGCACGCAGCCACACCTGGCGCTCCCACGCCCGGCCGTGTCGTTCGTAGTAGGCCTCGGTGGCGCCCACCGACATCGACAGCGGGCCGCGGCTGCCGAACGGGCGAAGCCGTAGGTCCACGCGAAACAACGGGCGCCAGGGCCCGGTGCCCTCGAGCTGCCGCACCAGCGCCCGCAGCTTGTCGTGGAGCGCAACCTTTGCGCTGCGACCCTTGCCCGCTCCCGCGTCGATCGCATCGTCGTGCACGAACACCAGGTCGATGTCGCTGAGGAAGTTGAGCTCGTCGCCGCCCAGCTTGCCCATGCCGAACACCACCAGCTGGTCGGCCAGTCCCTGCTGCTCCAGCAGCACCTGCAGGCATGCCTCGACCAGCGCCGACAGCCCGCGACCCACCAGCTCCAGCGGTGCGCCCTCGGTCTCTTGCGCGGCCAGCCACAGATATTGGCAGGTGCGCACTCGGCCTAGCGCGTCGGGCAGCGAGTGCTTGGCCGCCGCGGTTCGGAGCTCGGTCAGCGGGTCGCCCGGGCGAGCGTCGTCGGCCAGGACCTCCAGGGCGGCGGGCCACAGCGCACACAGACGGGCCACGTAGCTGCCTTCGTGTAGCAGCCGAGACAGCCGTGGCGGCCACGGCCGCTCGAGCAATACGGGCGGTAGTCCCTCGGCGCGGACCAACGCTTGCTCCGGCTCTGGTCCCGTCAGCAGCGGTCGCAACGACGGTACCCATCCGGGCGGCGCCGTGGCGAGCATGGCCGCGCGCTCGGCCGACGGCGTTTGCCGCCAACGCGCGAGCCAGTCGGGCGGCAGCGGCAGGGGGCCCATGGCGGTCGATGGTCGCATGAGTTGGACCGCGGCGGCCACGGTGGGTCATCCTTGGTGGCGATGAGTGACAAGTGGGATCGACGCTTCATCGAGCTGGCGCGGCACATCGCGGGGTGGAGCAAGGATCCGTCCACCCAGGTGGGCTGTGTCGTGGTGGGACCCGACCGGGAGATCCGGAGCACGGGGTTCAACGGTTTTCCGCGGGGGATCGACGACTCGTCCGACCGGCTGTCCGATCGTGACCAGAAGTACCCGCTGATCTGCCACGCCGAGGAAAACGCGATCATGCATGCGGCGAGGATCGGCGTCGCGCTCAAGGACTGCACTGCCTATGTCACCTGGCCGCCGTGCACCCGTTGCGCGCGGTCGCTCATCCAAGCGGGGGTCAGCACGGTGCTCTACCCGGCGGGACAGGCGATTCCGCCCCGCTGGCAGCAGGACTTCGAGACCAGCACGGGTATGTTTGGAGAGGCCGGCATCACCGTGCGCACCGTCGAGGACGGCTAGAAATTCGTCCGTGGTGGACCGCATGCTGGCCACCACGCTCGCGAGGCGGCCCGCGAACGGGCGTCGGCAAGGGCGTACCCCAGCGGTAGGGACCCCGAGCCCCGAGCATGGGGCAGCGTGGTCGGTCAGGGGAGGGGGTCGTCGTGGGCTCGTCCTCCACCCGCGGGCCGCGGTCGGCCCAAGCCAGGGCGGGTCGGGCTCGCATCGGACCTCCGGCTCGCGTTCGGGCCTGCTACGTTGTGGTCAATGACGACATTGGTCGCGATCATCCTGGCCGCGGGCAAGGGCACCCGGATGGGCTCCGATCTGCCCAAGGTGCTGCACCGCATGGGCGACGATCCCCTGGTCGCGTTCCCGATTCGTGCCGCGCGGGCGCTCCACGCCGAGCAAATCGTGGTGGTGGTGGGGTACCAAGAGGCGCTGGTGCGCGAGCAGGTGCGGGCGGCATTTCCCGAGCTGGGTGACAGCCTGCGCTTCGCCACCCAGACCGAACAGCTGGGGACCGGACACGCCACGATGAGCGCGCTGCCGCAGGTCGACGCGGAGCAAGGCCTGGCGCTGGTGCTCAGCGGAGACGTGCCGCTGCTGCTGCCGCAGACGTTGGTGCGCTTGCGTACCGCGTGCGAGGAGTCGACGGCCGGCCTGGCGATGACCAGCTTCGTTCCCGACGATCCGTTCGGCTACGGCCGGGTGCTCCGCGACGACGCGGGTCGTGCGGTGGGCATCCGTGAGCAGCGTGATGCCTCGCCACAGCAGCAGGCGATCACCGAGTGCAACGCGGGAACCTATGCGGCGCGCATCGAACATCTGCGGGCCGACCTGCCCCGGGTCGGGCGCAACAACGCGCAGGGCGAGATCTATCTGACCGACCTGGTGGCGCTGGGGGCACAGCGGGGCGACGTGGCGTGTCTGCAGATCGATCCGGTCGAGGCGGCCGGGGTGAACACGCCGGAGCAGTTGGCGGAACTCGAGGCCATCTGGCGGGAACGCGGGTCCGCCGGGTAGCCCCCCGCGCGGCCACGGCTGCGCTATCGTCACGCGCGTGGGTATGGCCAAGATCTTCGTTTGCGGCGTCGTGGGGCTGCTACCGCTGGCGTGTTCGTCGGGCGGCGATTCGAGCGCGGCGTCTGGCGTGGAGGGACCGGTTGCGGTCGATGAACCGGCCGGAGCCGCGGGATCCGACCCTGGCTTGTCCGACGAGTTCAACGATGCGTCGACGATGTCGCAGTGGCGGCGGTGGGATCAGGTCGCGGGTCGCGAGGCACTCCACGACGTCCTCGACATCTCGACCACCAACGACGGCATGCTCACCCTGCAGCCGCGAACCAGCGGGTGGTACGACCACTTCGAAGGGCCGCTGCTGTACAAGATGGTCCAGGGCGACTTCTTGGCCGAGACCTTCGTGGCCGCCACCAGCCGCACCACCCCGGGCGCCATTCCGTCCGAGCAGTTCAACTCCGCGGGCATGCTCGTCCGCGATCCGACCCACGGTCGTGGTCACGACAACTGGGTGATGGTCAACACCGGTCGACAGCGCGGTGATCTGATCGCCTCCGAAGGCAAGACCACGGTGGACTCGCGCTCGGACCTGCAGCTGTTCGATGGGGCCAACCGCGGTCGCCTCCGGCTTTGTCGGGTGGGCACCGCGGTCGTGGTGGCGCGGCAGCTCGAGGGCGAGACCGAGTTCACGGTGACCAACCGCTTCGATCGGCCCGACTTGCCCGCACAGGTGCAGGTGGGCCTGGTGGCCAACGGATGGAACACCAGCGATCCCGAGCCCGACCTCAGCCGCACCCCGGACCTCGAGGCAACGTTCGACTACATTCGGTTCTCGGTGCCTGCATCCGAGACCGACTGCATCGCGCCGTAGTCCTCCCGCACGCGGTGCCGCGGCCGCCCTACGAGGGTCCGGCTCGCTGATGTCCGGCTCACGCGGTGGCGACCGATTCGTGTCCGGTCTTGCGTCCTGCCGGCTTGGGTCCGCCCAGATGCGACCGCCGACGCGCGTCCGGTCGATGGACCCCCGCCGATGGTCGGTGAGCGTCATCGCGGACGGGCGGTCTGGCCGCGGGTCTCGCAGCAGTGGTCGCTACTGTGGGGAGTCGATGAGACCAGGGTGGTCGGCGGGACGAGGGCCGGGCGCGTCCCAGAAGAAGCGGCGATCGGTGGTCGCGATGGGGCGGTCGTTGATGCTCGCTTCACGGCGACGCATCAAGCCCGCGGCATCGAACTCCCACAGCTCGTTGCCATAGGCCCGGTACCACTGGCCTGCATCGTCGTGCCACTCGTACTGGAATCGGACCGCGATGCGATCGTCGCCATATGCCCACAGCTCCTTCACCAGCCGGTAGTCGAGCTCCTTGTCCCACTTGCGACGCAAGAACGCCCGGACCTGCTCGCGGCCGAAGAAGACCTCCGCCCGGTTGCGCCAGTGCGAGTCCTCGGAGTAGGCCATCGCCACGCGATCGGGGTCGCGGCTGTTCCAGGCGTCTTCCGCCATGCGGACCTTGGTGAGGGCGGCGTCACGGTCGAACGGGGGGATGACGGCTGATGCCATGGCAACGGCTCAACGGCGGGCGAATGTCCGAGGTTACCAGGGGAGGCGACCCACCTCTGACCTCGACTTGGTCGGGATCTGCGTCGTGATGGGCCTGGAGGTGGTGATGCAGGCTCGGGGCCTGCTCTCGTCGAGCTGTACCAATCCCGACAGCCCGAGGCCTGAATCCACTGGTGCGTCGGCGTGTCCGGTCGCTGCGCAACTCCGTCGAATGTGGCGCCCCGGTCGCAGCGAGCCCTGGTGTAGCGTTGCCGCGATGACACGCTGTGCAGCGATCCTCTGCCTCTCGGGACTACTGCTCGTACCCGTGGGTTGCAGCACGCCGACGGCCACGACCGAGCCGACGGCCGCGACCGAGCCGACGGATCCCGAAACCGGTCCCGCCACGTCTGAGGCTCGCCCGAAGCGCGAACCGATCGAGCCCAGTGCCGAGGCGCAAGCGGTCGTCGATGCCAACGACCGGCCCGAGAGCGACCGGAGGATCGACGAACGTCGACGCGCCGCCGAGATGCTGACGTTCATGCAAGTCCGGCCGGGGATGAAGGTCGCGGACTTGATGGCCGGTGGTGGCTACACGACTGAGCTGCTGGCCCGCACGGTTGGCCCCAGTGGGGTCGTCTACGCCCAGAACAACGCTTTTGCGCTGGAGAATATCGTCAAGGGGGGTCTCGACAAGCGGCTGCAACGCGAGGTCGTGGCCAATGTCGTGGCGGTTGCGGCCGAGCTCGAAGCGCCGCTCCCCGAGGCCGCGACCGGGCTGGACCTGGTGACGATCGTGTTTTCGTATCACGACGCCATCGCGTTGGGGACCGATGTCGCGGCACTCAACAAGGCCGTGTTCGAGGCCCTGGCGCCGGGCGGTAGGTTCATCGTGATCGATCACGCCGCGCCGGACGGGACTCCGCTGTCCAAGGCCGAGGCGCTGCATCGACTCGACGAGGCCATGGTCGTCCAACAGGTCACGGAGGCGGGGTTCCGGCCTGGCCGAACCAGCGACTTCCTTCGCGATCCGGCCGACGCTCGCACCGCACCGTCGTTCAAGGTTGGTTTCGAGACTGACCGCTTCGCGCTCGAGTTCATCAAGCCCCAATCCTGAGCGCAGTCTCGCAGGTGCCCCCCGGGGCGACCAGGCCCTCAGCCGACGAGCTGTTCCGTGCCGGGCGGGGCTCGACGCATCGAGCCCGGGCAGCATCAGCTCGCCCGTTTCCCGCATTGCGCGGGAACATCGGGAAGGCGTCGTGCGTCGCGGCGCCTCGATTCGAAGCGCGCGTAGCCGGACGAGGCTCCTCCAAGGCCGCGGCTGGCTCTCGGTGGGGTTGGGGCCGTCGGTTTTCGTTCGCCGGCTGAACATTTGGTGATCGTGACGGCCTTCGGCGGGACGCGTGCTGATTTTTTCGACCCGAGCGCGTCCGTCATCCGTGCCCCGGCAATGGAGTGAGTACGGAGTCGGCGGCAGACCCCACCACCACCAGCCGGCCCGGGGGAAGTGACATCATGAACAATTCGTGCACGCCTTGTTTGCTGGCGATCGCCGCAGTGCTGGCCGGATGTAGCGCCAGCGATATCGGACGCGACGGCTCCGCCAACTACGACCGCAACGACAACGGTGCCGCGGTCGCCACCTGGGCCATGATGGCGGCAGCCAACGGCAACACCGAGCACTGCTGGGTGCCCAACGACGAGACGGCGGGCATCGTCATTGGTTTCGACACGATCATCGAGCCCGAGGAGGGTGATCCGGACATCACGGTGACCGTCGACGGCGTCGAGCTGGACTACGCCACCGAGGTCGAGACCGCGGGCCGGTTCCTGTCGGTGCTGCTCGACAGCCTGGAGGACGTCGAGCCCGGCTACCACGTCATCGACGTCTCGGGTGACGTGAGCGTGCAGCTCGAGGTGTTGCGCCCGCAGGCCGGCGACACCAACTGCGACGCGGCGTTCAACAGCTCCGATCTCGTCGCGATCCTGGCGGCGGGTGACTACGACAACCCCGAGGCCGCGGGCCAGGGCCGCTGGTCCACAGGAGACTTCGACGGAAGCGGTACCGTCGACAGCAGCGACCTGGTCGCAGCGCTCTCGGCCGGGAACTACGAGACCGGCTCTCCCTATGCCATCGCGACGCTGACCGACGGCTGGGTGCTGGCCCCCGACACGCTGGGCGCCATGATGCCCGAGCAGCCCGCGGCGGAGCTGCTGTCGCTGGAGGACCACCTCAAGGACTACGAGCCGTTCGTCGCCACCGTGACCGAGGACGACTACGACGGCGGCGAGGACATCTACACCGTGACGTTCCCCGTGGAGGAGTCGACCAGCCTGGAGCTGAGCGTCGAGCTGAGCGCGGCCGAGGAGGCTCAGCTCGTCGACGGCGGCGAGGTCGTCGTCGAGATATTCCCCGAGGATGCGCTGTTCAAGACCCACAACCGCTTCGACATCCCCGCCGAGGTCGTGTGTGATGACATCCAGGCGACCGACTTCCGCCCCGCGTGCGGTGACGTGTGGTTCCGCGGCGATGATGGCAACCGCAACTTCAAGGTGCGCGGCTACGACTCGCCCGTGTACCTGGCCAAACGCGACGCCAAGAAGAAGAGGAAGAAGGACAAGAAGGGCGGCAAGAAGGGCAAGAAGGGCAAGAAGGGCAAGAGCGTGATCGGCCTGCTCATCTTCCTCGCTGGCGAGCTGCCCAAGGATACCTGTGGCTTCCAGATCGCGCTGGGCAAGTGCGACGCCGTGACCTGTTTTTGGGGGGCGGGCTGGAGCGACCGCACTGTGTTCAACATGAATGCGGGCACCTGCGACGCAGGCCCCTACGGAGTCATCGACGGCGCGATCAACAACTGCTCCTGCCAGTCCGCCGAAGACGATTGAGTCGACCTCGAGGTTGGCGCGCCAGGCCGGCGTCCGCGTTCGAGCTGCGGATGCCGCGGCTCGGCGGAGGAGGCGGGTGCACTCGGGCGGAAGCTCACCGAGGAACACCTCGCAGCGGGGGCCGACGAAGTGATGGCCGCACGGTGGCGTCTCGCGTTTGCTGCGAACGCTCATCCGTCGCGAGCCGCACGGCACCATGGCGACCTGGAACGTGGCCACCGTGTGCCGCAGGGCCACAACCATCCCCCGTGGGACGTCGGTGAGCCCGGTACCGCACGCCACCCATCGCTGGAGCATCCCAGGGCTGGCGTAGACTCCACCAGACAGGCCGCATCACGGCACGCTCGAGCGCGGGAGCCGCGACCAAGCCGATCACGGCTTCATCGCTTGCCTTACTCTTCCCAGCGCCAGCAGGAGATTGCGCCTTCCTCCTGCAGACCACAGGCCTGAAAGCGGGTTACGGCAACTTGCGTAAGTGGGCTATCGAAGAGGGACGCGAGAGGACTTGGCTGGGTAACAAGCTGCCCCGGGTTGCCGTCGAGTGCCGGATCCTCGACCTGCCAGCAGGATGCACCACCGCTCGACGTAATCCCGCAGCCGTAGTTTGAAGGGTTGCGCGCATCGACGCCGTCCAGCTCACTGATGTCGACCTCGAAGTTGTCGATGCCGTGCTTCAGGTACGTGAGCGAGCGTTCCGACTGCCACCCACGCCCGTTGGCTCTGCGATACGTAGACTCGTCGTAGCCGAGCGCGTGAGGGTCGGATACATGCGCCCCCCAACACCGGGGACGGCCGTCGTTGAGGACCGCGCACACCGAATATTGCGTCACGCTGATATCTTGCACGAATGTGCCTGGTTCGGGGCGTTCCAGAGTGTTCTCGTCCGCTTCGAACCAATCCCAACACTTGAGTTCTCCACTGAAGAGCACTCCGCAGGCGACCGTAGAACCCACCGAAATCTGCTGGAACTGCATTCCCGGAAAAGGCTGTGGGTGCGCGCCCGTGCCCCAGCAAACCACCTGACTATTGTCTTCCCGGATTCCGCAGGCCGGAGCCACGGCAGCATGGGCGCTCCCGACGGAGAGCGCCGTCAACGGCACCCTCGGTACATAGCCGGCGATGGGCAGGTGAGGATGCCCGGCGAGGAAGCGGTCGAGGGCGTCGTCCATTCCGGGACATTCGGGCATTCCATCCCTCTTGATCGCGCAGATTTGGCTGTCGAAGCCGTCGATGAACTCATAACCCTGCGGGTCCTCGAACATTGACTCGGCTTCGATGAAGCGAGTGGAGCCATCCTGATCTCTCACGCCGTTGTCGTCGCAACCAAACGACAGCAACCAGCCACAGCAGAGGAGACTCCCCAGTCGGGCGACGTCGCGCGTCTTGTATCCTCTACGATTCGGTCCCCCCAAGCTTCATGGGGGCGTTGGTGTTCGTCTTCATGTTCGTGTCGCTCTCTGTCTTGTTTCGGTCGACGGAGTCCGAGCGGGAGCGCGGGCGGCCGCGTGCGCATCCGGCCATGCCCTGCATGGTCACGCTGGAGGGGAGGGGTTTTGGCCGCGAGCTTGAAGTGGCCCGAAAGTCTCCAACCCGGCGTGCGGGCCTCGAACCCTGCTCTAGGCCCGTCGCGCCCCCGGCAGACGCGTCGTTGGTTCACGCGATGAGATTGATCGGCCGAGGGAATAGCCCGGTGGTAGGCGCTTGGTGCAAGCGGTTCCCGGCGTATGAGATGCGCCACGGTGACGGGTGTATTCAGCCGCGGCCGCAGAGCGCCTTGCGTCGGCCTGGCCGAGCACCGATGCTGCCCCGGAGCGACCGCGCTCGGTGTTCCTCGGACAGCTCTAGTGGGTCGAGACGTCACCCGGTGGCCAACTGCCGTCGTGTACGCTCGACGATGGCCACGGCCTGGGCGGGCGCCTCTGTCGGTGGGGAAGGCACAGTGAGTCGTACTCGGGCAGGAGGGGCGGAGGCGCACGCCACGCGGGGCAGGCGTTCGACCGGCACGGCAGCGTGGCCCGACGTCGGGGGTGGCACCAGGGGTTGGGCTACGAGGACAGCGGGGCTCGGCGCAGCGGCAGGCCGTTCATCTGAGGCGTTGACGGGCGGCGGACCATGCTCGGGGTTGGGTGAGATCCTGGGCCGCGCCAGTGCAGCGGTGAAGCTCGCCACCTCCGCTGCGAGGACCGGTCACATCGCTGGCGCCGCGTCTCCCGTCTCCGGCTCGTTGAGACGGTCGGGACCTACAGTGAGGCCCGCCCGCGGTGGCACCTCGGTTCACCGACCCGGCGCGGGGGCACGGTCTCGACAACGACAGTACGGCCGTCGTCCCATCGCGACCCGGGATTCACAGTGGCGTAGTACGCCCGGGAGTCGCACGCTTGCCGCCTTGGCACCGCCGCGCCCTCATCACGAGCTCGTCTAGTGCGGCAGCTTGGCGCCCGGATCGCGTCCCGCGATCGCTTCACGAACCACGCGGCGCAGCTCGTGGATGTCGAAGGGCTTCTCCAAGAACCACACACAGCCGGCCTCGAGAGCTTGGCTGCGTTCTTCCTTCATCACGCTCGCACTGATCGCGACGATGGGGATGACGTCGAGATCCTGGTGGCCCTTGAGACGCCGGGCGAGGGTGAGGCCGTGGGCGCCCGGAAGGTCGAGGTTGAGCAACACCAGCTGCGGTGGATTGCCCAAGATTCGCTCCCAACCTTCTTCGGCGGACGCGGCTTGCTCCACCTGGTACTCGCCGCGTACCTCTAGCACCTTGCGCACCAACACGAAGTTGGCGGGGTTGTCCTCGACGTAGACGATACGCATCGGCCCGCGGGCGCATGATAGCAACGGCCCGCCGATGCGCCCGTGGAGCCGGCTCGACACCAGGCCGTGCCGTGCGCCGCAGTACCCCGCTCGGGGGTCGAGTATCCTTGCTCCGCCCGTGCCCAGCCAACCCATCCGCCCACGTCTGGGCCACCCGTTGTGGGGCCGAACCCGACGCCTCGCGGGCGTACGGGGCCGGGTTTGGGCGATGGCGTTGGGGTTGGCCACGGTTGCTGCCGCGGGGCCGGTGCAGGCATCGCCATGGGGGGTGGTGTGGGGGGACGTGGACGCCAGCGGCCCGGAGCGTGTTGCAGATCGCGGTCGCGTGCTTCGAATCGATCGGGTTCGGATCACGGGGCGGGAGCAAGTCTCGGACCGGCAGATCCTCACGATCCTCGAGCGCGAGGGCTTGGTGGCCGGCGCCGAGATGCTGTGGCCGCAAGACGACCGGGTCGATCATGTTCGCGATCGGCTGCGGGCCACGGGCTACTTCAAGCGCGTCACCCTGCAGGTGGAGCCGCTGCCCCACGACGACGAGCGGGTGGTGCTGGTGGTCGACGTGGCCGAGCGCAGCACGGTGTCGATCTCGGACATCTACGCGGGCGGCTCGGAGCTGACTCCGTTTCGTGGCGGGATCGCGCTGGCCGAGCGCAACTTCCTGGGGCGCGGAGTGTTGCTGGGGGGCGCGTTCATCTGGGGCTCGCAGCCGAAGATCGGCAAGTCGCGACGCCAGCAGGCCTACAAGGTCTTCGCCGAGGCACCCCGGCTTCGCTCGGCCCCGCTGGGGTTGTTGGCCAGCGGGTGGTTCGTGTCGGCGAGCGAGCCGTACCGGGTCGCGGGGGCCGAGAACGATCCCACGCCGTCGCTGTTTCGAAGCTTCGAATACGATCGCATCGGCGGTCAGGTGGGCGTGAGCTTCCCGCTGACGGTGCGGCTGGAGCTCGCGGCCGACTACACCTTCGAGATCATCGAGTCGTTCCTGCCGACCGAGCCAGTGCGGGTGACCGAGAGCGAGGACGTCGTCGCCTTGGACCTCGGCCTGCGTGACGGCGTGCACCGCCACACCTCGGTGGACTTCAGCCTCAGCTACGACGCACGCGACGAGCTGTTCTTGGTGGGCAAGGGCGGGCGGATCGTCCTCGACGTGCAGGCGTCCTCGGCCGCGACTGGATCGCAGTACGAGTACATCAAGCTGGTCGCTGCGGGCGCCTATAGCTTTCGGTTGCCGTGGCGCCACTGGCTCACCCCCTCGGCTTCGGGCGGCCAGATCTCGGGCAAGGCCCCGATCTTCGAGCAGTTCTACTCAGGCGATCTCAGCGCCTGGACACCGGGCCGCGAGCAGGGCTTGCGCTACTCCACACGCAATCCCATCGATGTGTTCGGCACGGGCATCGACAATCGCGAGTACGGCACGCTGTTCGGCCGGGTCGATCTCGAATACGCGTGGCCCCTGTTCCGTCGCACCCGTACGCGCGGGGTGTACGGCGGTGACTTGTACCTGTCGCTCGGCGTGTTCACGTTGATGGGTGATGCGGCCGAGCGAAGCCGTCGCCGCAACGCCGACCAACGCCTTGCTCCAATCGGAGCGGCCGCCGATCTCGGGATAAGGCTCGACACGGCACTCGGTACGTTCAACGTCTCGGTGGGCAACGTGCTGCGGAGGACCCCGCTATGAGTGGCGGGCCACGGCTGGGGCGCCGGGCGTGGATCAGTGGCGCGTTGACGGTGCCGCTGTGGGGCTTTGCCCGCCCGGAGACGTTGCTACAGCGTCAGGCGGAGTTCGCCGAGATCGGCAACTCGATCCAGATGACGATCGAGCTGCCCGCGCTCATTCGCCTGGGGGACGAAGCCGCAATCAAGTCGATCGACTCGGGCTTCGACACCACGCTGGAGTACACCCTCAAGGTCTGGGAGCACGGTACGCGGCGGCTGGTGGGGAGCCGAACGTTGGTGGTGAAGCTGCGCCGCGACCCCTGGAAGAAGCACTACCTGCTGCGGACCAAGGGCAGCAGCGGCTGGATCAAGCGAAGCTTTGCCAAGCGGACGCAGGCGATCGAGGCCGCCGTCACGCTCGATGGGATCAAGGTGTGCTCGGCCTCCAAGCTCGACCGAGGGGGTGAGGCGGGCCCGTTTTACTTCGTGGAGATCTTGGCGCTGCGCAATCCCCTTCGGAAGCGTCGCGGCGACAAACGAGGCACCGAGACCCACCGTGGCCAAGGACGTGATGCCGAGTGGTTCCGGCGCTTGGTCGAGACGCTGGCCGGAGAGCGAGCACGGGCGGAGAAGGTCGTTCACGTGCGCACCAACCCCTTCTTCTTGCTGCCGCGATGAGCAACGACGAACATACCGTCTTGCCCACACCCTGGTGGGGCCGCCTGGGGGTCCGGGTGGCGGCGGCGCTGGTGGTTGCGGGGCTCATCAGCGTGGGGGCATCGCTGTATCTGGTGCAGCTGTCGGTCGAGTACTTCGACGCGCGAGAGCGCGACGCTCTGGAGCAGTCGCGGCAGCTGGCCAAGCAGGTCGAGCCGGTCCATCGCGAGCTCATCGAGGCCCACATCAGCGCGTTCGAGGCTCGGGCGCAGGTGCTGGCTCTCACCGTGGGGCCGGTCGGCAACGCGCCGCAGGCCGTGTTGTCTCAGATGCTCGAGCAGCACACCGACATTCGCGAGCTGGCGCTGGGACTGCCGGGGCGCGGACCGGTGCAGGTACGACGGCCA
Organism: Deltaproteobacteria bacterium; assembly: GCA_022601155.1. Taxonomy (GTDB): domain Bacteria; phylum Myxococcota_A; class Polyangia; order Nannocystales; family Nannocystaceae; genus Paraliomyxa. The sequence goes on from JAHZJA010000300.1 coordinate 14,306, forward strand.
CCGTCTCCCGACACCGAGGACTGGCAGAGCTTCGACGCGACGGTTGCCCTGCCGGGGACGCCCAGTGCGGGAGAGCTGACGGTGGTGTTCGAGATCGATCCTGCGATCGACGAGCGCTATCAAGCCTTGGGCCAGGTGCAGCGCGAGATCGGGGAAGACCGCAGCAGCCAAGGCGATGTGGAGTCGGCCGTGGTCACGGTGGTGACGCTGGCCGGGGTGTTGGTGCTGCTGCTGGCGTTGACGGCGGGGACGGTCGTGGCCCGCACGGTGACGCGCAAGGCCGGGGCCCTGTCGCGAGCGATGGCGAGGGTCGGGGAGGGCGACCTCGAGGTGCGGGCACCGACGCGGGGGCGCGACGAGCTGGCATCGCTGGCGCGGGCGTTCAACCGGATGCTCGACGAGCTGGCCCAGGCCCAGCAGCGCGTGGCCTATCTCCAGCGAATTGGCGCGTGGCAGGGCATGGCACGGCGCATCGCGCATGAGATCAAGAACCCGCTCACCCCGATCCAGCTGGCCGTGCAGCAGCTGCGCGACAAGGATCCCGGGCTCGATCCGAAGTTCTCCGCGATGCTGCGTACCTCGGTGGAGATCGTCGAAGACGAGGTCGAGGGCCTGCGACGAATGGTCACCAGCTTCTCGCAGTTCGCCAAGGTGCCGCAGGTGCGGACGCGGGCGGAACCGCTGGAGCGCGTGCTCCGGGAGTTCGAGCGGGCCTACGGGCACCTGAGCGAGGACGAAGGCGGCGTGCTGACGGTGGACGTGCCCGACGAGCCGGTCAGCATCGCGGCGGACCGGCAGCTGCTCAAGCAGGCGCTGGTCAACCTGGTGGAGAACGCGGTGCTGTCCGCTCGCGAGGCGGGGCGGGAGCCGGTGCAGGTGGCGGTGAGCGTGGACCTGCTAGCAGCGGCGGTGGTGGTGCAGGTCGACGACAACGGCCCGGGCATCGCCGAAGATCGTCGCGAGCGCGTGTTCGAGCCCTACGAGACCTCACGCAAGTCCGGCACGGGCCTGGGGCTGGCCATCGTCAAGAAGATCGTCCTCGATCACGGTGGTGAGATCTGGATCGATGCATCCCCGCTGGGCGGCGCCCGCTTCCGGCTGCGGCTGCCGCGGCTGAGCGAAGACTCGCCCGCGTAGGCCCGGGTGTTCGAGCCGTCGTGGTGCGCTACCGTGGTCGTTGCAGCGACACGCCATGCCCGACACGCCCCAAGCGATGACGATTGAGACCCCCACGCTGACGGTGGCCGCTCGGGTGTGGGGGCCCGCGGATGGAGCCCCCGTGCTCGCGCTGCACGGGTGGCTCGACAACGCCGCGACCTGGGATGGGGTGGCTCCGCTGCTGTCCGGGTTGCGGCTGGTCTGCGTCGACATGCCCGGGCACGGACTGTCGCAGCACGTGTCGCCAGGACAGACGTATGCCTTCGTGGACACCGTGGCGCGCATCCACGAGGTGACCGTCGCGCTGGGATGGACGAAGTTCGGCGTGTTGGGCCACTCGCTGGGGGCCGCGGTGGCCTCGGTGTTGGCAGGGACCTTCCCCGAGCGGGTGCAGCGCCTGGCCGTGGTGGAGGGGCTGGGCCCGGTGGCAGAGGAACCCAAGCACGCGGCGGAGCGGCTGGCCCGGTCCCTGACCCTGGAGCACGAAAAGCGGGGGCGGGGCTCGGCCCTGTACCCTACCGTCGAGCATGCGCAGCGACGGCTCGAGATCGCGATGGCCGGACTGACCCCGCAGTCGGCGGCGACGCTGTGTGCCCGCGGCGTCAAGGAGGTCGAGGGCGGGTTCACCTGGCGCAGCGATCCCCGGCTGCGGTTGCCTTCGCGAATGCGCTTGACCGAGGCTCAGGTCCTGACGTTCTTGCGCAATATCAGCTGTCCCACGCTCGTCGTCCGGGCCTCCGACGGCCACCCGTTCATGCCCAAGGCGCACAGCGAGCGTCTCGGAGCGGTGCCCCACGCTCGGGTCGTCGAGCATCCTGGGGGCCATCACCTCCACCTCGATACCCCCCAGGCCGTGGCCGCCGACATCCAGGAGCACTTTGCTCCGCTCGGGGGGCCACGCTGATCCGGCCGTGGGGCGGCGGGCCGAGCCCAGTCGTGTAATCGTTGGTGCGGACGGTCGTTTCGGTGAGGACGCACGGCATGCGAAGACGGCTGACCTCCGCGGGATGGTGGTTGGCGGCGGCTCTCGTCGCCGCTCCGGCCCACGCGGCCGTGGTCGAGTACGCCGAGGTCGCGGAGCCCGGTCGGGTGCGGTGGCGTGCCCCCGAAGGGTGTCCCGACCTCGATGCCATCGAGC
>JAHZJA010000301.1 GCA_022601155.1 Deltaproteobacteria bacterium
ACAACAACGCGGGGGAGGGGCCGGCGCGCTTCGTCGTGCTGCCCGCGGACCCTCAGCAGGGGCCCAAAGCCCCGCCCATCGCGGTGGGACCGCTCATCTGCTACGAGGACATCTTCGCCGGGTTTGCCCACGACGTGGCGACGCAGCCGGGCGGCATCCAGTTGTTCGTCAACGTGACCATCGATACTTGGTTTGGCGACACGGCCGAGCCATGGGAGCACCTGGCCCTGGCGCAGTTCCGTAGCGTCGAGCACCGGATTCCCATGGTGCGCAGCGTCTCGGCGGGCGTCAGCTCGGTGGTCGATGCGGGAGGGCGGTTGGTCGCGCACATCCCGTCCCGTGGTCCCACGTCAGAGCACTCGGTCGCGGCGGAGCACCTGGTCTACGACGTTGCGCTGCCTCGCAACACACAGGACCAGCCCACACCGTTTGCTCGGTTCGGTTGGATGTTGCCGTGGGCCTGCATGGCGCTGGTGTTGGCCTCCCTGCTTGCCGCTGTGCGACGGACTGCCTATAGTCGGCGCGCAAAGAACGCCAGCGCGACGGCACCCGAAGACGGCTAAATCGGTCGGGTGCCCCCGAAACCGCGGGCGGCAGGAGGACCTCGTGAGTGCACCCTCGGCACAAGGCGGCAAGTTCGGCTCCCGGATGGGCTTCATCTTCGCGGCCGCCGGCTCGGCGATCGGCCTCGGCAACATCTGGCGCTTTCCCTACACCACCGGCGAGTACGGCGGCGCGGCGTTCGTGCTGGTCTACATCGGCTTCGTGGTGCTCATCGGTGTGCCCGTGCTGCTGGCCGAGCTGTCGATCGGTCGCGCCTCGGGCAAGAACCCCGTGGGGGCGTTCGCGGCGTTGGACCCCGGCGAGAAGAAGCGCTGGTCGTTGGTCGGGGGGCTCGGAGTGCTCACGGGCTTCGGCATCCTGTCGTTCTATGCCGTGATCGCCGGGTGGACCGTTTCGTTTCTGATACGGGCGCTGTCGGGGACGTTTGCGGGCGGCATGACCCCCGAGCAGAGCGGCGAGCTGTTCACCGACATCATCGCCAGTCCCGGCGAGACGGTAGGGATGAGCGCGGTGTTCCTGCTGCTCACGGCATTGGTGGTGCGCGGGGGAGTCAGCGGAGGGATCGAGCGCGCGGCGAAGATCTTGATGCCGGTGTTCTTCTTGATGCTGGTGATCCTCGCGGGACGAGCGGTGACCCTGCCGGGCGCCGACGCGGGGCTGCGGTTCTTGTTCGCCCCCGACTTCTCCAAGCTCACCCCGGCCGGCGTGATGTCGGCGCTGGGGCAGGCCTTGTTCTCGCTCAGCCTGGGCATGGGCGCGATGATCACCTACGGCTCCTATCTTCAGAAGAAGGAGCGGCTGCCCGTCGCGGGTATCTCGGTGGCGATCTTCGACACGCTCATCGCGATCCTCGCCGGACTCATCATCTTTCCCGCGCTGTTCTCGGCCGGGGCGACCGGAGCCAAGGGCCCGGGGCTGGTGTTCGTGGTGATGCCGGCGATCTTCGACAAGCTGCCCGCGGGGCAGGCGTTCGGGGTGGCCTTCTATGCCTTGCTCGCGGTCGCAGCCCTGACGTCCACGATGAGCCTGCTCGAGGTGGTGGTCGCCTACTTCGTCGGCCAGCGCGGCTGGTCGCGCGAGAAGGCGGTCTGGGTCGTCTCGGGCGCGTGCTTCCTGATGGCGGTGCCCTCGGCGCTGTCCCAGGGGGCGGTCGACGGACTCGGAGCCGACGTGCTGGGCGAGTCGTTCCTCGACATCATGAACATCCTGTGGGGCAACGTGGCGCTGGGCCTTGGTGCGCTGTTGATCGCGGTGTTTGCCGGGTGGCGCTGGGGCGTGAACAAGGCCGTCGAAGAGATGGGCGGGATGCCTGGTGGCGCCCTGTGGGGGATCGCGGTCAAGTACGTGTGCCCCATCGGCATCGCCGTGATCATGATCTACAGCCTGGTCAACTGGGAGTTCTTGTAGCCGGAGCGGGATGAACCTGCTGCTCGTCGAGCCCGAGGAGGCGGTCGAGTCGGGCTTGGCGCGGGTGACCGGTCGCAAGGCTCGGCACGTGGCGCGGGTCCTGGGCAAGCGGGTCGGCGACACGATCCGGGTGGGGGAGCTGGGCGGCCAGCTCGGCGAAGGAAAGGTCGAGCGGATCGACGACGATGAGTGCTGGGTCCGCTACGCGGTGGACAGCTCGCCCCCGACCCCCTCGCCGGTCTCACTGATCCTCGCCCTGCCGCGGCCGCCGATGTTGCGGCGGATCCTCCAGCACGTCACGGCGCTCGGTATCAAGCGCGTGGTGCTGCTCCACGCGGCGCGGGTGGAGAAGAGTTTTTGGGGCTCGCACTCGGTCACGCCCGACGCGATCGAGGACCAGCTTTTACTGGGACTGGAGCAGGCGCGAGACACGGTGCTGCCGCGGGTCGAGCTGCGTTCGCGCTTCCTGCCGTTCGTGCAAGACGAACTCGACACCTGGGCCCCGACGGGCGCCCGCCTGGTGGCACACCCCGATCCACAGGCGAAGACCCTGGAGCCGACGACCCAGCCGGTCACCCTGGCGGTGGGTCCCGAGGGGGGCTGGGTTCCGTTCGAGCTGGACCAACTGGCGGCGCTGGGCTTCGTGGCGGTCAGCCTGGGTCCGCGGATCCTGCGGGTCGAGACCGCGGTGGTTGCGTCGCTGGGGCGGCTTCATGTCCCACCGTGACCACGTGCCTGGCGCGGGCCCGCGAAGCGCGAGCGGGCACAACCGTCCCATTGTTGCACCATTGCGCGGATCCGCTGGATCCACGACGTTGGACCAGGTGGTCGGCTCGGGAAAATGGACCTTGTGTGTCAGACCCCATCCCCGATGTCATTACGGCCGGGTGTGGGGTTTCGTTCCATGGCGTCCGAGCGTGCTCGCAATGGCGGGCGTCGAGCTCGGCTGGGCGCGACGGGGCGGCGTTCTATGATGACCGGAACGGTGTCCTCTCAGTCCACGACGGCGCGCGAGCTGGATCCCGACGTCATCGTCGTCGCGCTCAGTGATGCACTGCCAGGACGAGCGCCCCGGGCGAAGGCAGCGTTCTCGCGACTGTACGCCCACTACGCCACCCGTGTGCGCCATGCGGTCGCCCGTGCCGCGGTGGCCACCCACTACCAGCATCGAATCGACGAGCTGGTGCAGGACGTCTGGTACCGGTTCCTCGACAACGACCGCAGACTGCTGCGGTACTTCGATGCACGCCGTGGGCCGTTTGGGCCGTTCGCGGCACGGTTGGCGTATCAACAAGCGTTGTTGGTGGTGCAGCTGGATCGACGCCGGGGGGTTCCCGCCAATCATACCCACGTCGCGCCCGACGACGCCGAGGACCACGCGACCTCGCAGTTCGTCGCCGAGCTCATCCAGTCGGACTTCTACGAGAAGTTGATGGCCCGCGCCGAGCTCGAGCTCGACGACAAGGACCACCTGTTGTTGCGTGAGGTCTACGCGGGAGGACGGACCTGCCGTGCCGTCGCACAGGCCCACGACATCAACGAGAACACGCTGTACAAGCGACACCAGCGCCTCAAAGATCGGCTGCGTGGTTGGGCCGAAGACCTGATGCAGCAGCGACGGTCGCGAAGCCCAGCCCCCTCGTTGGCGGTGCTCATTGCCGTCATCGTCGCCGGTCTCACCTCGCTCGCTTTGGAGCCGGACCGCACTTCCGCATCGGTCAGCCCCGATCCGGACGCAGCTGGAGATCGACCATCGGCAGATATTCGCCGGAGTTGGCCATGACCAAGATCGAAATACTCGAATCGCTCATCGCAAACGACCTCGCCGAGCGCCGACGGCCCCATGACGAAGTGTGGTGGAGGCTCAACCGCGGGGAGATCTCGAAGGAGGAGGCCATCGCGGAGCGTGGTGAGCACGAGTCCGAGGAAGACGCTCGTCGCAAGGCCGAGCTGTTTGCGCCTCCCTCCGAGCAGGAGCACGAAGAAGCGCTCGACGACCTGCTGTCTCGCTACTACGAGGTGCGGGAGCCCAACGGGCCTCGCACCACGATTGGACTGTGGAGCGGCGCCTTGGGTCTGGCAGCGGCGGCGGTGGTCGCGTGGTGGGCCTTTCGGCCACCTCCCCAAGATTCGGAGTCGGTCCCGCTGCCGAGCTACGTACTGGCGTGGGACAAGCAGTGGTCGGGTGATGTCCTCGGCCCCACGGGGGGGCTACCGCCCCGAGATTGTGTCATCTACAACAGCGCGCTCGATCTGCGGCTGCTCATTCGGCCGGAAGTCGAGTGGACCGAGTCGGTCGATGTGGCCATGTCGGCCCAGCGCGAAGGGGGCGGGCCGGCGGTGTGGGTGCCGATCGCAGCCCCAACCGTGGGCTCTCGGGGAGTGCTGACCATCGAGCAACGCGTCGCGGACCTGGGCCTCGCGCCAGGAAGCTGGGCGGTCAAAGTGTATGTGGTCCGACAAGGAGAGCGTCCAAAAGGGCTCCAGGACCGTGAGCCCGGCTTGTATGACGATGCGGTGGTGATGCAGAATTCGGTGTGCATCGAGTAGCGCTGATCCCACGCATCCCAGGGCGAGTACGCCGCGGCCTGATAGTGCTGGCCGTGTCGGGTGCTTTGGCTTGCGAAGGCAATACTGCGGTGTGCACGACGTCCGCGGGCGACTGTGCAGCCGATCCGTTTCGGAGCCCGAGCGTTGGTCGACCGGCCGAAGTCCCGGTCACCTCGTCGAAGTTCGAGGTCGAATTCGGCGGCTGCATGACGCTGATCGACGGATCCGAGCGCGGGCTCGAGTGCATCTACGAGCCTGGCGAGGCGCTGAATTTGTGGGTGATGCACGCCCGGTATCGGGATGCACGGTTCACCCTCGATGGGGCCGACGCCGAGACCACCGTGTACCTTCGCGATGAGGAACCGGGGCAGGGCTTTCGAGTGAAGATGCCCGACGGACGTCGGAGCCTCGAGGTCCGCGTTCCGGGGGCATCCCCGTGGGTGCTGCCCGTACGCTCCAGCGAGGCCCTGACCGAACAGGAGCGCCAGCGTCGCAAGCAGTTCGATACCGAAGCCCTGGCGGTCGAGCGCCGGCTGATGGCGGGGGAGATCGCCGCCCTCGAAGACTCCGACCGAGTGTTTCACAAGGGGCTGGAACAGGGCTTGTGGGACGACGCGATGAGGCTGGGCATTGCCACCGGCTGGTACACCCACACGAGGCTGGACCGGCCGGATCTCGCCCGCGCCCGGTTCGAAGAGCTACGACCACGGGCCCTGCGCGACCCCAAGTTCTCCGCGGCCATCTCGATCTACCTCGGTGATGTCGTCCGTCGTGAGGGGCGTGAAGGGGAGGCCGCGATCATGTTCCGAGAGGCGGCTCGGCACGCCATTCGAATCGACGACCGGGGGCTGCAGCGAGATGCGTTGGGTCGCTACACGTTCGTTCTGGCCGCGTTGGGCTACGACGACGCGGCACTTCACTGGAGCTCGAGCCTCGTCGAGCTGATGAGGGCCGCGAGTGATCGCCACGCCGACCTCGCGATCACGCTCGTGTTGGTCGCCAACGTGCACCGACGGCTCCACGCCGCCAAAGGGGCGATCGATCCGCGTCCTCTGCTCGAAGAAGCCCTTGCGATGTACCAACCGGGGGGCGTGATCGAAAACCCCAGCAACAGCGGACCTGCGCTCATGGGCCTGGCCGCGCTGGATCTACAGCAGGGCAAGCCCGCGGACGCCCTTCGACGCATCCATGCCGCACGTGCCATCCCCAAGCTGATGCTCGAGGTGGTCAACCAAGCGGCGCTCGCCGACCTCGAGGTTCGTGCATTGCTCGCAAGTGGGGCCGACGCCGTGCGGTTGGATGCGGCACTGCGTACGCTCGATGAGCTGGCTGAAGGATCGGTATCCCGTGAGAACTGGTGGGCGGCCAAGGTCCGTCGTGGCGAGGTCCTCGCGGCGCGGGGGGATTGGTCCGGGGCTCTCGCGGCCTTCGCGGGCAGCGAGGACGAGCTCGATGCGTTGATTCCACTCGCTGCGCTGGGTGCCAACGGGCAGGTCTCCGACCTACGCCACCTCGACGGGCGACGACAGCTGCTGTTGTTGTTGCTGGACAAGGGGCAGCCCGAGCAGGCGATGTGTGTGGCTCGGCGCGCGCACGCCAGGCTCAGCCAGCTCGACTCGGCGTACGGCCGCTGGGATCTCGACGACAGCGAAGACGCGGAGCGCAAGTTCGCCCAGTATGTGGAGGCGCGAACCGACTACGAACAGCTGCTCCAGTCGCGCTCCGACTTGCCCGAAGGTGAGCTACAGCGTGCGACCCAGGAGGCCAAGCGCAGGCACGACGAGCTCCAGCAGAACGTGTTGGAGCTGTTCAGCCAACGCGCTGCGAACCCTCGCCGCCCCGCGTGTGAGGCCCTCTCGCCCCGTGAGCCTGGCGAGCTGCTGCTGGGGCTGCATCCGCTGGGCGATGACTTGCTGGTCATCGCGTCCGCCGACGGGGGCACCACCCACCACATCGTCAGGGGCTTTGGTCGGGATGGTCGCGGGTGGACGCCCAAGCGGCTGAGTGCCGAGCTGTTCCGCGGGCTCGACCACGACATCGATGGGGCCAAGCGGATCCGGGTGCTCGCCACGCACGGCGCAACGACCATCGATGTGCATGCCTTGTCATGGCGCGGTCGTCCGCTCATTCGTCAACGGCCGGTGGTCTACGGGCTCGAGCTCCTTGCCCCTCGCGATGCGGTGGACGGAGCCGGTCCATCGTCAGCGCTGGTGGTCGCCGACGGCACGGTGGTTCCCGCCGGGGAAGTGGATTTCGTCGTCGGCCGCATCGCCGAGACCGGAACCAAGGTGGTACAGCTCGGCTCCGATCGGCAGACGCCGGAGCTGCTGCGTACACACCTCGCGGCGGTGGAACACTTTCACTACCTGGGGCATGCGTATCGCTCGGGGACGGCGCCGAGCGCCGAGCGTGGCGGGGAGCCGATGCTTGCCGCGGAATCCCTGTGGCCGCCGTACCCCGGGGGGGCGGCCTCGGAGCCGGCCTTCATTCCCCTCGATGGAGACGCTGGTCGACTCGAGGTGGCGGACATCCTCATGCTGGAGCAGGTGCCCCGTACGGTGATGCTGATGGGCTGCGCCACGGGCAGTGTGGAGGGGACGGCTCCTGGAGGCGGAGTGAGCCTTGCGGCCGCATTCCTGGGAGCCGGTTCTGTGGCGGTGGTGGCCAGCACCCGCAAGGTGGGCAGCGCCGAGGCCTTCTTACTCGGGCGCGAGCTGGCCGAGCACCTCGGTCACGGGGCGGCCGCAGATCCTGGCCGGTGGATGCAGCACGCGTTGGAGGCTGCGCTCGAAGGCGATCTGGAGCCGAGTGCCATCGCGGACTACCGGGTTTTCGTACCGTGACCGTGCCGGGCCCGGCTTCGCCTCGACGTGTCGAGGCGGGCGGGCGCGGCCATTGGCTAGGAGGGAAAGGCCTCCAGCCACAAGTGATCGACCTCGCTCCATTCCCAGTCGGAGCCCGGGGCCACCGCGAAGATCTTGGTGGCTTGATGCGCAATCGTCACGTTCGAGATCGTCGTGTAGCGGTACTCGCCGGAGTCTAGCAGCAATCGAAGTGCGAAGTCTCCATTGAAATCTTGCCCGTCGTCGGCGAAGTACACCTCGACGTCGCCGTCTGTGCCACTTTCAGATTCTGCCATTGCTCCGGTCCGGCACATGCTACATGTGCCATTGGAGTCGCCCGAGGTCGGGGGGTTGTCCAATGTCGTCGGCACTGTCAGTTGCCCCGAAAAACTAGGCACTGCACCTCGTCTTGCGCTGTCGGAGGTGCCTTTGATGGCAGCCGAGGCGGCATGAGTGTCCAGGCTGAACGCAACGGCCAATACGGCGGCGAAGGAGACTACACTACTGGTTTTCACGGATGACTCCGGCGCACCAAATGGGGTGATCCGGCCTTCGCGTTGCGCCGACGCTCGGCCGATGACGCACGCACGGCCGTAAGTGGCCGAATGTGCGATGTCGGGGAGCGAACGGTTGATCGCGGCCTAGGGACCGAGATCGCAGCTCTTGTCTATCGGCGTGGTGTCGCTATCGACGACTACGCCACCGACCCCACGATTGAGGTCGTTCATCGAGCCACCGTTCGCTGTGTCACATGTTCAATGTGGCAATGCGAGACGATTGGACTCGATGGGTATTGGTACTCGAGGGGCTGGCCAACAATGGCCAATGCCAAGAGTGCTCCGAGCACCGTCGCGTGGCGGCCTGTCGGTCCACGCTTGACAGAGTCTATGAAGGTTTCCCGTAGGCCCGCCGGGCCCTCCCTGCACGCTCGTGGTGCAGAGCGTGCGAGCGAGACAGCTGGGGAGGGCGGAGGCCGGCGAGGCCTGGTGGTCATGGCTCCGACCCGAAGGGGTCGACGGCATCCGGTACGGGATTGCTAGACTGGGGAGCACGCCCTCACAGGCGCGGCAACTTTCTATACATCACACCCCAAGTCGATAAAAAGTTCATTTGTAAGGCGCACGAATGTCCCAACACTTGATGTGCCCGGCAACGAGGGGCCGCGCGCTCCATGTCTGCATAGTGCTGTAAGGTTTGCTTGTACAGGCGTGCGAACCTTACAGTCCTGCGTGTTTTGCGCAGTTTACGTTGGGCGATTCCAGCCGAAGGCCCTCGCCTTCACGCGATCGACCACGGTAGTATGTGCAGCGAACGTGGCGTATCCGAAGATGCCGCCCCGCCTCGCCGATGAGACCCTGCACTCGGCGCTGTGCCGCGGGGAGCCTCCCAGGGCCGTGGGAGAGCTGATGAACATGATCGAAGCGATGGTGCGGAGACTGGGTGTGGCAGGGATCGCCAAGCGACTCGGCCGTGAGCGCGACGACTTCGTATATATCGATGCCGTCCACGAAGTACGTACTGCGACGGTCGTCCGACTGAAGAATGCACTGTGTCGTGAGGGGAAGTCGGTACAGTCTTTTCGTGCATTCACGGCGACCCACGTTCGATATGCAGTGTGCGATGTCGCCCGGGGGGCCCAACGTCGCGAGCGTAGAGCAGGGCGCCCCGAAGTCGCAACGAGTTCGGCTGACCGGGCTGCCGACCTCGAGCGGGTCGTCGAGGCTCTGCGTGTGCTCGCCGAGGGTGACAACAACAACGGGCTCTACGCCCGCGCGTTCTTGCGCGCGCATGAGCTGGGGACACGGCTCGAGAGGTTGGCGCGCACCGAGCTCAAGGGGTTCCTTCGCGCGCTGTCGCCAGAGCTCGCGAGCAAGAGCGATGGTGCCTTCGACACTGGGTTGTCGCGATTTCGCCAGGCACTCCGCGCGCGCGTGAGGAGGAGAGAAGACGCATGAGTCGCGAGGACGAATACGACATCTTGCACGTGCTCGCCCAAGACGTGCGCGAGCTCGACGAGTGGCTCGCGTCTGGCTTTGCCGCGCAGACGTTCGAACTCGAGCCCATCATGGGCGAGATCACTCAGGTGCTGACGATACTGGGTGTGGCGCGGCTGGAGGATGCGGTGACCGTCCTCGACGCAGTCGATCCGACGCACCTCGAGCAGTGTCTGTCCTCCCTGGATCTCGACGCCGAGCAGCTGCGCGCGGCGGTGCCGTTGATCGAGAGCGACGCGGCGTTGAGTGAGCTGGTGGGCTTCGCGTTGGCCGAGGGTCCGGCGCCCGTGGTGGGAGGCGAGGTGGTCTCCCTGCGGAGGTGGCCGGAGCGAGACGTCGGGGCCGAGGTGGTCTCGGACGTGCTCGGCCACGACCAGGAGGCGTACCGCGGGGCGGTCCGCATGATCTACGCGACGTACGAGCCTCGGGTTCGGTATTCGGTCGGGCGTGCGGTGCTGCGACTTCGAGCTCGAGCCGATGCGCCTGCCCTGCGCAAGAAGGTGTGGCGAGGCCTGCTCGATCAGAAGCACGGACCGCTGCGCGTCTACGATGCCTCGCGGTGGGCCTTGGGCCCGTTCATCCAGCGGATGGCCTTCGTGCTGGCGCTGGTGGAGGGCGGAGAAGGAGAGTCGGGCGTCGAGCCAACGAAGGACTCGACGGGCGAGGCATGGGCCACGCTGCTGTACGGCGACGGCTACCAACAGCTCCTGGACAGGGTCTCGCCACATCTGGATGACGACGAACACCTCGCGCTGCGCGAGACCTACCTCGACGATCGACCGACTCCGCAGGTGGCCAAGGAGCATGAGATCGAGTCGGATGTCCTCGATGCGCATCGCTTGTCGGTGGAGCACAAGGTCCGCAGCTGGGCGCTCGACCTCGTGTGATGCTCGGGAGCCGGTGGAGCCGGGCCAACCTCGGGGGGGCAGTCGCAGCGTCCGCCCTGGGGGTCGGCCCCAGCATTCGCACCCGCTGTGGAAACGCGTCGGCCCAGGGGTGAACCTGGGCCGTCAGCGTGTCGTCGTGGAGGTAGGCCCCGCGAAGATTCTGGGCCACGGCGTCGAGATCGGCGCCGAAACGCGGGACGATCGTGGATGCACGGCCCTACTGCGCCGCGTCGGAGTCGCTCGGGTCGTCGACGTACAGCTCGCCGCCCGACTCTTGGAACTCCTCGGCCTTTTTCCGCATGCCCTCCGCGACCGTCTCGTCATCCATCTCGCGGATGTCTTGGCTGAGCTTCATCGAGCAGAAGTGGGGCCCACACATCGAGCAGAAGTGCGCGGTCTTGGCGGGCTCGGCGGGCAGCGTCTGGTCGTGGTAGGCGCGTGCGGTCACCGGGTCGAGCGACAGGTTGAACTGGTCGTTCCAGCGGAACTCGAACCGTGCCTTCGACAGCGCGTCGTCGCGGGCTTGCGCTCCGGGATGGCCCTTGGCCAGGTCGGCGGCATGCGCCGCAATCTTGTAGGCGATGACGCCGGCCTTGACGTCCTCTTTGTCGGGCAGCCCCAGGTGCTCCTTGGGGGTGACGTAGCAGAGCATCGCGCACCCGAACCAGCCGATCATCGCGGCACCGATGGCCGAGGTGATGTGGTCGTAGCCAGGCGCGATGTCGGTGGTCAGGGGCCCCAGCGTGTAGAACGGTGCCTCGTGGCAGTGTTCGAGCTGGAGGTCCATGTTCTCCTTGATCTTGTCCATCGCCACGTGGCCCGGACCTTCGATCATCACCTGCACGTCGTGCTTCCAGGCGATCTTGGTCAGCTCGCCCAGCGTGCGCAGCTCGGCGAATTGGGCCTCGTCGTTGGCGTCGGCGATGCAACCGGGGCGTAGACCATCGCCCAGCGAGAACGAGACGTCGTACTTCTTCATCACCTCGCAGATGCGTTCGAACTCGGTGTAGAGGAAGTTCTCGCGGTGGTGGTGCAGGCACCACTTGGCCATGATCGAGCCGCCGCGGGAGACGATCCCGGTGACGCGGTTCTTGGTCATGGGGATGAATGGCAGGCGCACCCCGGAGTGGATGGTGAAGTAGTCCACGCCCTGCTCGGCCTGCTCGACCAGCGTCTCCATGAACACGTCGATGTCGAGGTCTTCTGGCTTGCCGTTGACCTTCTCGAGCGCCTGGTAGATGGGCACCGTGCCGATGGGCACCGGGGAGTTGCGAACGATCCACTCGCGGGTCTCGTGGATGTTGCTGCCCGTCGACAGATCCATGACCGTGTCGGCGCCCCAGCGTGCGGCCCACTGGAGCTTCTCGACCTCTTCCTCGATGGAGGAGCTGACCGCAGAGTTGCCGATGTTGGCGTTGATCTTCACCAGGAAGTTGCGGCCGATGATCATCGGCTCGGTCTCCGGGTGGTTGACGTTGGCGGGGATGATCGCCCGACCTTCGGCGATCTCCTTGCGGACGAACTCGGGCTCGACCTGCTCCCGGATCGCGACGTAGCGCATCTCCTCGGTGAGGATGCCCTGGCGGGCGTAGTGCATCTGGCTGTGGTTGCCGTCGCTGTCGGCCGCCCGGGCGTCGATCCAGGGCTTGCGCAGCGGCGGTAGTCCCTTGCGGGGATCGGGGTTGTCCGGCCCGGTGGTGTCATAGACCGACAGCGGCGGCTGGTCACCGCCGAGTTCGATCCGACGGGACGGGACGCCCAGCTGTGGCTCGTACACCCGCTCCGAGGAGGGAAAGTGCTCCGACAGGGGGGGCAGGGTCGCGACGGGTTGGGTTTCGGGGCTCGCGACGACAAGGCGCGAGCGAGGCTGCTCGGTTTTTTCACTCATGACGCTTTCCTCCGCCGGCATGACCCGGGTCAGGTTCGAGGGGTATTTCTCAGGCGCGCGGTGATCGCCGGCGCCACCCCCAGCGTTGAACGGCGGCACTATACGCCAGGGCCGTCGACCCTGCATCAGGCCCTGCTACACTCGCCGCGCGCCGTGCCCGTCTACGCCCTGCCGGACGAGCTTTGGTTCCCGGATACCGCCCAGGCGACCGCCGACGGGCTGTTGGCGGTTGGCGGCGACCTCAGCCCGGAACGACTGCTGTTGGCGTACCGCAGCGGGATCTTTCCCTGGTACAGCGACGATCGGCCGATCTTGTGGTGGTGCCCGTCTCCGCGGCTCATCTTGCTGCCCGAGAACCTCCATGTCGGTCGGAGTCTCCGCAAGACGCAGCGTCGCGCGCCGTATCGCCTGAGCCTCGACGAGGCGTTTCCCGACGTGATCCGGGCCTGTGCCAAGGCGGCGCGGCCGGGCCAGTTCGGCACGTGGATCACCGAGGACATGCAGCAGGCGTACATCGAGCTGCACCGACGGGGGGTTGCCCACTCGGTGGAGGCGTGGGACGGCGATACGCTGGTGGGGGGCTTGTACGGGTTGGCCCTGGGCGGGGTGTTCTTCGGCGAGAGCATGTTTGCCCGCAGCCCCGACGCATCCAAGCTGGCGTTTGCCACTTTGGTGGAGCAGCTTCGCACGTGGGGGTTTACGCTGGTCGACTGCCAGGTGGTCACCGACCACCTGCTGCGGTTCGGTGCCCACGAGGTGGAGCTGCCCGAGTTCCTCGAGCGGCTACAGCGGGCGTTGAAGCACCCGCAGCGGCCGGGACCGTGGGACTGGGACCCGGCCGACGCCGACCCCGGTTGACCTGTGGTCCCACGAAACCGTACAGTCGTACGGTTTTCGGAGTATGGCCAAGACCACCGCCAAGGGCGAGCGTGCCCGTCAGCAGATCCTCGATGCCGCCGAGCGCTTGTTCGCGGCCAGAGGCGTGCACGGTACGAGCGTGCGCGACGTGGCCGGCGAGCTTCAGATACCCACCGCATCGTTGCTGCACCACTTTCCCCGCAAGGAGCGGCTGTACGGCGCGGTCCTGCGGAGAATCGCGGCGCACCTGGCCGAGGTGCTCGAGCGCGGGACGCAAGGGCCCGGGGAGCTTGCGACCAAGCTGCGGCGATTGATTCGGAGGTTCTGGCGGTGGAGCCAGGATCGGCCCGACCACTGCGTGTTGCTGCTGCGGGACATGCTCGACCCCGGGACGCGGATCGACCAGGCCCGCGAGGTTCCCCTGGCGCCGGTCATCGACCGCTTCGCGGAGTTCATCCGCGAGGGGCAGGCGGCGGGCGTGTTTCGACCGATCGATCCGGTGATGTTCGTCATGCACCTGGCCGGGTCGGTCAGCTATTTCCGGGTGGCACTCCCGGCGCTGTCGCGGGCGGTCGCGCGGGCCCCCAACACCCTCGTTCGTGACTATCGCCGTGATCTCAACGCTTCGGTAGAGCGGCTGGTGTTGGTCGACGGCATGGGCTAGCCCCGTAGGTCAGGGGGCTTGGGGCTTGGGGCTCGCGTAGCGCGGCTGGTGCAGGTTGGCGGGATGGGCCAGGAGCGTGTCTGGCAGGGCGCTGAGCCGGCAGGACGGTGGCGAGATCGTTGTTGCGACCGGGGGCGGCTTGGCCCTGTTTACGGATAACGCCGGATGCCTTCCCTGGACGTGCTCGTCGGCGAATTGAAGGCCGCGGCGCTTGGAGGTGGATCCCGTCGCCGCCTGCGCGCGACCGGGTGCCCCTTCGGGCTACGCGGGCCAAACCGCGGGTGGACGCGATGTGCCGAAACGCTGGTCGACCCCTTGATGTGGGGCTGCTGCGGAGGCTGGTGCAGGTCGGCGGGATGGGCCAGCGCCGTGGGGTCAGGTCGCTCGGGGGTTGGGCCTCGCCTCCTTTAGTGGTTGGCGATCCAGGCTCGCAGCTCCGTGGCGCGCTCACGGTCGCGGGCCTCGCCTTGGGCAAGGGCCGGGATGGCCGCGGTCGCGAGCACCTGGGCCCGGGCCTGGGCAGACGGATCGTCGCGAAGGGCGATGAACAGCCAGTATTGGGTGATGGCCAGATGGAGTGGCGGAATCCCGGGCCGTTGGTGACCGGTCAGCGCTTGCTCGAGCAATCGGATGGCCCGCGACCGGTCGTCGGTCTCGAGCAAGATCCGACCGAGTCGACGCTGGGTGGACGCGGTCTCATCGTGGGGATCACCAAACGTGGCTTGCGCGACGGCGAGCGCTCGTTCGCACTCGGCCACGGCGTCATCGATCTGGCCGGCATCGAGCAGGATGCTGGCCAGGCCGCGGCGCATCCGAACCAGGTATCGATGCTCGGGGCCGACGTTGGCGATCTGCATGGTGATGGCCCGCTCGACGGCGGTCCGTGCCTCGTCGTAGCGACCTTGATCTCCGTAGTTTTGCCCGAGGTTGTTGAGCGCGAAGATCGAGGCTGTCGTGGTCTGGGCGCCGACCTCCTCGTAGACGGCCAGCGCGCGGCGGTACCACGCGTTGGATCCGGGCAGGTCGTCCAAGCGAGCCGTGACCCGCCCCAGGTTCATCATGGCGTTGGCCACGGTGGCGTGCTGGGGGCCGAGGGTGCGGCGTCGGATCTCGTAGGCCTGCTCGTAGGCGACCTTGGCGTCCTCGTTGCGCTCGACGAGGGTGTAGATCGTCCCGAGACTGCCGTACATGGAACCGAGCTCGGGGTGCGCGGGATCGTGGGTACGCAGCACGGCGACCGCTTCCTCCATCAGGGCGACCGCCTCGGGGAACTGAGACTGTTCGAGGTGGGCGAAGGCCCGGGCATCGAGCAGCTGGGCCCGGTCGGGCGGGCGATTGCCGGTTCGTTCGATGAAGGCGTTGGCATGCTCGGCCGCCCGACGCGATGCCTCGTACTCGCCCAGGTAGACGTGGCACTGGGCCAGAGCCGTCCAGGCCTGCCGCTGCGCGTCGGTGTAGGCCTCGACCTCGGCCAGGTGCAGCGCTTCGTAGTAGGCGTCGCGCGACTGCGGCGTGGGAGGCAGGCCCTCGGTCTGGGACATGCGCACGTCGACCATCAACGGCCGGTACCCCAGGGCGTCGGCCTCGCCCCGGATCTCGTCGAAGCGATCGCGAGCGGTCTCGTGGCGGCCCAGCTGCTCGAGGACCCGTGCCTGGGAGAGCGCGGCGCGCAGCTGCTGCACCCGAGTCCGGGTGTCGGGATCGTCGGGCAGCGGCCGATGCCGCGTATCGCCGCCCTTGCAGTCGTCGATCTGCGGAAGTCTCTGGGCGGCCATGACGGCCAGGGGCACACCCTCGGCATCGATGGTCAGCAGCGACTGGACCAGAGCATCGGCGTGAGTCCGGTGGCCCTCGAGGCAGCGCATCCGGCGGTCGAGGACGGTCGTGCTCTGCTCCTTGCGCTCGTGCGTGGCCCGGCAGACCTCGCGGTGGGTCGTGGTCCACCGTTGTCCGTAGTCGTCCAGCAGCGTGGTCACCCGCTCGTGCGTGTGGTCGACACCCGGGGCTCCCGTGGCCAGCATCGCGGTGGCCACGGCCTGCCGCTCGTCCGGTGACCACGTCTGGGACCATTGGTCGCCCGCGCCGGTACACACGGTGGTAGGCGAAGGCCAGGCGACGGCGACCAGCGTCGATACACCGACGAAGGTCGTCGCACCGATTGCCCAGCGACGGGGCCGCGACAGCTCGGCCTCGAGCTTGGCGACCAAGACGTCCATCGACGCGAAGCGCTC
Source organism: Deltaproteobacteria bacterium (assembly GCA_022601155.1). Classification (GTDB taxonomy): domain Bacteria; phylum Myxococcota_A; class Polyangia; order Nannocystales; family Nannocystaceae; genus Paraliomyxa. Next base: position 15,887 of record JAHZJA010000301.1, read on the forward strand.
GGACGGGTTGGCGGCCAGGCCCCGCACCAGCAGGCGCCGCAGCGATCGGGGCACGCGGCGGTCGTGGGGGCCCACGGTGATGTCGCCGGCATGGGCGCTGCCGACCAAGTCGTGCAGCGACTTGCCCTCGAACGGACGTCGGCCGAAGAGCGCCTCGAAGGCGGTCACGCAAAAGCTGAACTGGTCGCCGCGGGTGTCGGGAGCCTCGCCCTCCAGGATCTCCGGGGGCAGGTAGGCCGGCGTGCCGATGATGGCCCCGGTCTTGGTGAGGGTCTCGAGCGGGCCCGAGACCGCCTCCATATCGAGGGTGCGACGACCGCTGGTGGCGGAGCCCGCCGCCC
>JAHZJA010000302.1 GCA_022601155.1 Deltaproteobacteria bacterium
GTGGCATCGAGATCGTAGTCGAATGCGATCCAGCCGAGCACCATGTGCGCCTCCACGCTGGATGGATCGAGCTCGAAGGCTCGCTGGGCAGACTTCCGCGCCAACGCGAATCGCTCGTGCGCGGGCCAGCCTATGCAGCGACGGCGGGCGCGGGCCAGGGCGGCATGGGCGGGTGCGAACCGCGGATCAGCAGCGATCGACTCGTCGAGCTGACCGACGATACTTCGACACAACGGCCCGTTGAGCGGCTTGAACAGCCCCGCTCGGGCCCGCAAGTACAGCGAGTAGGCGACGGGGCTGACCGAGGTGGCCGACGGTGATCGTGGCCGGGCAAGCAGCTCCAGCGCGAGGGCATGGACGACGTCGTCACCGACGGTGGTATGCAGCTGAGCCAGATCGCCGGCGCCGAGCTCGTGGGTTCGTGCCCAGACGACGACGTCGTCGTCGACACGGGAGAGGGTCATCGTCAATCGGACTCGATCGTCGGCGTGCACCAGCGCTCCCCGGACTACATGGCTGACGTCCAGCGTGCTCGCCCATCGTGGGGTGTCGAGCCCACGCTCCTGGGACAGCCGTGCCGAAGACAGGGCAATGACCTTCAGGCGCTGGGGATGCCGTCGGCTCAGCTCTGCGATGAGCTCCCAGGCGAGTGCATCCCCCAGGTGCCCGTCATCGGTGGCGACGCCCGCCTCGGTGAACGGCAGAACGGCGAGTCGAATCGGTACCTCCACCCCAGGCGATGGCTCGGTGCCCTCCGCCGGCTCCACGGCAGGACGGTCGGCCCGCGCCTTCGCCTCTACTGCATTGGGTTGGGCCGGGTTGAACAAGCCGACGGCGAGTCCAATGGCGAGCACGAGCCCCGCGCCGAGTACTGCACCGATCACCAACCTCGAACGCGTCACCAAGCCGCGTGCCGCGGGGGCGGTCGCGAGGGCGGGGCCGACGACGACCGGGATGCTCGGGGTCGAGGAGCCTGCGGCGGGGGTGATAGGCGAGGCTCCATGCTGCTCGACGGGCGCGACGAACCGGTACCCGACCCCCGGGACCGTCTCGATGAACCGTGGAGACTGCGCGTCATCACGCAACGCAGCGCGTACCGTCTTGATGCAGGCGTTGATGCCCCTCGCGAAATCCACGTGCGTGTCCGGCGGCCACAGGTGGGCACGAATCGCATCGCGATCGACAACTTCACCGGGCGTGTTCAGCAGCAGTTGCAGCAGTCGGGCCGGCTGAGCCCTCAGCTTGATCCGTGCCCCCGACCGCCGTAGCTCGAGGGTGGTGGTATCGAGCTCGAAGCTCCCGAAGGCGACAATCTCGTGACCCGATCCGAGTTCGGGCATGGTGGACATCGAACTCCCTCCTGATTGCAGACCCTACCAACGTCAGAGCCTTCGATACCCTACACGTTCGCATCGCCGTGGGTGCCGCCAACAGCCACGGGACGAGGTCATCCGCCCAACCGACGCGACCTTGGCCGTCGCTCTCCATCGGGGCTGAGCGAAGTCGCGCATGAGGTCGGCCATCGGCAGCAATAGCCCTGAAAAGCGAAACGACCGCCCCCTGCTCGGGGGACGGTCGTTCGATTCGCGCTCGGCCGGGGTTCAGACCGGGGGGGGCTCCATGCAAAGGAACCAGTCGCCACCTTGGTCGGGACACGCGACCTTGATGTAGCCGATGTAGGGGACCCCATCGCCGTCGTCGCTCACCAACGCGCCAGCCCGGTCGAGCTGCTCGAGCTGCTCGGCATCGAGTGTGCCGAAGGCGTCCGGATTGGACGTCCAACCGAACGATCCCGTCTCCCACACATCGACACCAGCGCGCTCCTCGATGTTGGCGAGCACGTCCGCGAACGGGGTGAGCTCGCCGTCGACCACGAGACTGACGTTCGCCCACTGTGCCGGGTCGTTCCCGAGCTCGAAGTGATACGCGGTTTGCGGGTCATCGGTATCGATGACCAACGAACCGCCGTCGGCGACCGCCTTCGCCACGTCGTCGGCCGTGGTCAGCACCGACTGGCGCTCGATGGAGCTGTCGGAGATGCCATCGTCGCTGGTGTCACAAGCCGTCGTCATCGGCATTGCGACCAGCACCAAAGTTCCCATTGCGATGTTCTTGAGTAGGGTGTTCATGGTGTCGAGTTCCTCGCTGTTCGGTTAGGAATGACCGCGCTGGCGCTCCGCACGCTGCCCCGGATGGTCCGCTCATCGTGATCCAACCGGCGCGGAAGCGAACGTCGAATCTCGAGGCGAGCCACGGGTCGGAAGGTCATCCCCATGGGCAGGGCCCATCTCGCCTCGACACCAACGACGTGTCGCTTCGAGGTGTGGCCGGGCTGACGGTCGGCTTCGAGTGAAACGTGGACGACCCGCGAGTGAACAGAAGGTGAACGGAATAAATAAATGATTCAAGTGCATTGCAGTCCCGCATCGACGGGGCTCACCGCCCCGGGCGCGACGATCACATCCAGATCGAGCCCGTCGTCTCCCGCCGCCTGCGGATTTTGTCGCGCGCGGTCGGGACCGGCATCACCGAAGCGCTGTGGACCTCGGGCCAGCCAGCCAGCCGGCGCGACGGGGCCGGGCCTCATCTTCGTGGCCGTTGCACAGCAGCGGTTCGGGACATGGCGTGGAGATCGCGTTGCATTTTGCGCACCCCGGGTTTCAGGCACAATCGGGACGTCGCGGCACACGGTGCACGACCGCGAGCGGTTGTACTGGAGCCGATGAACACGCGCGCAGCAGCGGGTCAGGACATGGCGTGGGATTCGCGTTGCAGTTGCGCGCCCCGGTGTTTAGGCACGGTTAGGACAGCGCGGCA
>JAHZJA010000303.1 GCA_022601155.1 Deltaproteobacteria bacterium
AGAACTCGCGCTGCGTCAGCCCGCTGTCACGGTACCGGGCGATGATCTTGGCGCGCTCCTCGATCGACCTGTGCTTTGCCACCTGCCGAGGCTTCCGGACTCCCTTCGAGCCCGCCAGTGGTCATGGGCTGAACGGGTACGCTGCGACGGTCGCCTCGAGACCGTGTGCCGAGCCGGCAACGGACCCGCTTCGAGACGCATCCCGAGCGACGCCAGCGCCGACGACCGCGTGAGTGCCTCGGCCATCGCATCCACGGAGAACGCGGCCTCGTCCTCGGCCGCCGCCACCTGCTGCCGCGAGCGGGCCTCCCGTTGCCGCTCAGCACGTTCGGTCTTCGCCTGGTGTTCGAGCGCCTGCACCACGAGGTCATCGAGCCAACCCGAGAACACGTACGCGGCACGCCACTTGTTCGGCGGCAGCACTCCCGCCTCGACCAACGCGGCGAGCAGATGCACGGCGCGATGCAGCTCGGCCGGGGTGCGGTCTTCGGCGAGCCGATCGCGAAGCTTGTCGCTCAACGCCAGCCGCGGCAGGGGCACCCCCTCCGGCGGTGTCGGTGTCGGCCACCGTCCCAGCCCGTCGGGATCGCCTCCCCGCAACCGCCATTCACGCAAGAGGGTAAGACCCTCTCTCACTCTGTCGTCGTCGGCGTGCCCGGTCGCACGCCTGCTGGTTGCAGTCGTAGATCGTGACGGGACAGAGAGTGGTTGGTTAATTGGTGGTTCTATAGAGGTAGTGCGGCCATTTTTGTCCGCCCGCGCGGCCATTTTTGTCCGGACATTTTTGTCCGGCCATTTTTGTCCGGCCCCGTTGGCCGCAATGCGGCCGTTTTCGTCCGCAGGTCGGGCCGGATCGCGTGGGCGATCGCACTCAGTCACGGCCTCGGAAGCTGGTCGTCGGAGCTGAATCACGGTTGCGCCTTCGGCGTTCTGCTCCGGCAACGGCGCGTCGAACTCCGCCGGTCCCCGGCCATCGGACGGGGCATCGTTCTCCACCCGGGCCTCGTTCGCAGACGAAGCCCGGTTGTCGACCCGAGCCTCGTTCGCAGACGACGAGCGACTGTCGGCCCGCACCTCCCTCTCGACGAACGATGCTCCGGCGGCCTGCACCGCCTCCCCCACCACGACCCCAGGCTCGGCGATCAGCCACCAGCCGTGCCGTACGTCCCCGTTGCGCACCTCGCATGCGGGCTCGATCGCACCGCTCTTGCGCAGTTCGTTGAGGTTGCGCCGCAGCGTTCGGTCGCTCTCGATCTCCAGGTCGTGGGCGATCGTCTCCCGCCCGGGCCACACGAACTGGTCACGCCCCGTGTAGCGCCACAGGTAGCACAGCACCAACAATGCGCCCTTGCTGACCGACAAGCGGTACAGGTTGACCGGCATCTCAGCCATCTCTTCCTCGCGTGTTCGAAGGCCGCGTCGAGTGGAACAATCCAACCTCGATGCCGCGTGCTACGGCCGATGGCACGTTGTGGATACGAGATGCCTCGCGGGCGCCGTGCAGTGCGACGCGCACGACGAAGTTGGCGAACACCTCGACAATGGCTGCGTCGGGCAAACGCACCAGCGTCTGCTCCAGCGATGCCGCCGCGGCCTCGTACGCCGCCAACTCATCGCCGCGGAGAGGTTCAATCGCCGACATGGCGACCTCCCGCAATCACGCCGTGGCACGCATCGGAGCACACCACCGTGCCACGCAGCATCCCCGCCCAACGGTGGGGCCACCACAGCACCCTCCACGGCGACCGCAGTCGTCCCCGGCCGCCACACACCCAGCACCTCCACAGCCGACGGCCTTTGGAGTCCTCGCCCGCACGGCAGTCCGCGGGAATGGTGGGCGCGGGCACGTCACGCTGAGCGGGCACTTGGCGCTCGGTGGGCAGCGCCAGGTACCGACCACGGAGCAGTCGCGTGCGGCTCACTCGGGTCGTCCGCCCCGTGTTCCACCGAATGCACACCGACAGCGGGTACACCCGTAGGACCGTGCCCTCTCGCCCAGGCGCTCGGGCGTGTAGATCGACGAATCGTTGACCAACCTCGATGTCCATCTACATGTCCTCCAACTTCAGCTGCCGTGCCGGGCCCGACGGCTCGATGTCCGTCAGCTCCAGCTGCGGGCGCGCCTGAACGATCCGGTGCCGGCCGGCAGCCGCAAACGTCCCCACGCGCTCCCAGCCGCATGCGCCTCGACCCAGGCGCTTGGCCGCCACCAACGTCGTCCCCGACCCCGCGAAGGGATCGGCCACCACTTCACCCCGATCAGTGAAGTCTCGAAGCATCGCCTCCATCAGCCACAACGGCTTCTGGGTCTTGTGCACGCGGGCAATGCCGCGCTCCTTGGCCGGGCCGCGGTACCGCAGCGCTCGACCACGACCGTTCCATCGCTTGCGGATCGGTCGACAACCCCGCATCGCGTGGGCGACGACGATCGCCTCCGCGGGGCAGCCGGGGCGGTCACCCGTGAACTGCGGGGTGGGATCAGTCTTGTCCCACAGGCCGACCTGGATCGGCTCGAGCCCGGCCGCGGCCAGGTCCTCGCACCAGGCACCCGCACCCTCCAGATCCGAGAACAGCACGACCCACCGCCGCGCGACGGCGGCGAAGGCCTCGGCCGCCTGACGGCGGACCGCGGGTGTGAGCGGCTCGAACCCCAACGCTTGCTCCGCCCGGATCCCACCAGCGCCCTTGCGCGACGTCCGGTGGTGGCGGTGGACCTTGTCGCTGTAGGCCGGGTCGCCGAACACGTGGTCGACGGGGCCGTGGGCAACGAGGCCGGAGGTGGGGTCGAAGCAGTCGGCGCAGATCAGCTCGACCTGCACCCGGCCTCCTGTGTGGGCTCGCGCAACCGCCAGACGATGGCGGCGTTGCCACTGCGGGTCGGCCGAACATGGCCGCTGTTCTCGACCAGGCCTTCGCGGACCAGCTCGATCCGGCGGGGTCGTACGGAGTTGTCACGCAGCCCCGTGGCTACGCACAGCTCGTCGTCCGTCTTGGGGCCCTCGCGAAGGGCAGCGAGAACGCGGCCGCGGAACGTCTTGGCGGGCAGCCGGATGCGGCGGCCGGCGGTGACGCTCGTGGGTTGTTCGCGGGCGACCGGGGGTTCGTAGGCTGCGGTACCGCTCGGGCCGAACAGCACCACCTGGTTGGAGACGCCGGTCATCGTGCCCGCCTCCCTTCCGGCAGCGGTACCGCCAAGGGCCAGCGGTCGGCTTCAGCGTCACTCCGGGTAGCCGGCCTCGCCTGCTGCTGCGGCGCGACCGAGCGCCAGCCGTCGACCGCCACCGCCTCACGCTCACTGGCCGACCGCACCTGCTGCCGCGGTGCTGCCGAGGGCCAGCCACCGACCGCGGCGTCGCTGTCGGTAGCGGTCCGTTGAGGGTCGTCGGCGACGGCCCGGACGACATCGGCGACGGACGCCGCCTTCTCGGCGAGCGCGTCGTCGTCGAAGCTCAGCGACAGCCCCGATCGCAGGGATGCCGTGGCGGGCAACCATGGGCCGAGCAACACATCCCAGCCGAGACCAACGAGGTCGCTCTCGAGGCTCTCGACGAAGTCGTCGTCGCCCGCGAACAACCCATCGCTGATATCGAGCGTGGCGATGCCGAGGTCGGTGACCTGCAACGGCCGACCCCGGTGCACGAGCACAGCTCCGCCGCATTGGAGACGACACCAGTGGCTACCCTGCATGGCGCACCGCCTCTCGTTGCTGAGACAGCCGAGCGACGGCGAAGCGCCAGTACGGCTCGGCGGGCCACGAGCGTGCCTCGGGATGCGGAGGCCAGCCAGCGTACTCGGCGAGTACACGGCCGAGCTTCGGTGGACACGGCCGGCCCACGACGGCATGAGCGTCGAAGCGCTCGGCAACCTCAAAGGCCACGCGCGCACTCGCAAACGTACCCAGCGACCGACCCGACTCGATATGGTCGACGGCGTACAAGTGACACGGCCCTCCTTGATGCCGCTCGGCGAGCTCGGTCTGCTCGCGATGCCGGAGCGGCGGCGCCACGTCGGACACCCCGTGGACCCACCGCAGCTCGCGGACCGCGAAGCTGCCGACCGCCGTCCCCCGCACAACCACCGAACCCCGCGCATGGAGCTCGTAGCGAGCGACGCCCAGGCCCTGGGTCTGGTGGACCTCCCACGTCTCGATGAGATGGGCCCACCAGCGAGTGGCCGCCAACGCTGCCCGCAGCTCGATGGCTGCCTCGCGCAATGCCGGCAGGGCGTTGTCGTCACCCTCTTGAACGCACGCGTACTCGGCCCGCACCTTGATGCGCCCGAAGACGACGGGCACGTCGTAGCAGCGCGACGACAGCCACATCAGGTGCACGGGGTGCGCGGCATCCAGAGCCGCTTCGGGATCCACGTGATCGCGTGCCCATGCACGCAAAGGCTGCGGCGTGCACCAGTGCATCGACCGCTCGAAGAACGTCAGCAGGTCCACGGCCGCACCTCCGTTCCGCCGAGCAGCGACCACCGCGGCCCCGCCTTGGGCACCACCGTCGTCGGCTGCCCCACGCCGGCCTCGAACCGCACCCGCGCTTGCTCTGCGTAGGTGAGGTGCGTCAGCGGCGGGTCGTCGAACACTCGCTCGCTGAGCACCTCGTCATCGCGCACGACCAATCGTCGCGTCACCAAGCCGAGGGTCGAGCCGTCTGCGTAGACCCAGACGGTCACCTCGTCGACGAGCGCCGCGGGGCCGCCCTCGTCGCGGGAGCACACTCCCGTGTCGCGGTACAGCAGCACCGTCGCCAGCGGGTCGAAGGTGGATACCGGTTGTCGATTACCCACGGCGCCCTCCCTTCCCCTTGCCGGAGAACACCGAGCCGTTCGTGCGCTGGTAGGCCACCGCGACGCGATCGCGGGAGATCCGGGTGTAGTGCCGCGTGGTGGCGATCGAGCGGTGTCCCATCATCTCTTGGATGACTTCGAGCGGGACGCCCTGGTCGTAGGCGTTGGTCGCCATCCCCGATCGGAAGTCCCGCAGACACACGCCGAGCGAGGTGGACGCGTAGTCGACGACGCGTCGCCATGCTCGGGTGACATCGCGATACGGCGCGCCCGGGTTGCAGTGCGAAGGAAACACCCAGGTGGGGTCCTCTGGATCATCGGGCTCCAACGACAGGAAGACGCCGCGCGCGATCGGATCGAGGACGATCGTCTTGCTCCCCGCATCGCGGGCTGTCTTGCGGTGGTCGAGGCGAAGCAGCGCGAACTCGGTTCGCCACTTCACGTCCGACCACTTGCAGGTGCGGATCTCCGACGGCCGCGCCCCCGTGGTCTGCACGACCTGGAACAGCGCCGCCATCGTCGGGTGGCACAAGCCAAGTCGCCCGGCCCGGATCTCCGCACAGATCTCGAACAGCCGCATCGTGTCGACGCGACTGGCCGGGTTCGCCGAGGCCCGCTCTGCGTGCAGCCTGATCCGGCGTGCGTAGTTGCTGTTGGCGGGCCGCAGACCTTGTTCTTCGGCGGCCTGGAGCACGCGCCGCGCCACCCGAACCGAGTGGTTCGCCTCGGCTGGACGGTCCGCGAGGCTTCGATGGAAGCGACGCAGATCGGGCAGCGCGATCTCGGCGATCGGCATATCGCCGAGCGCGGGGATCAGCCGCTTGTTGATCAGCCGGCGATACAGCCGGATCGAGTTGAGGGCGAGCTCGCCCGCGGCGAAGTCGTCCTCGTGCTCCTGAAGCCACGCGGCGGCGACGGAACCGAAGGACGGCCCATCCGGGTCAGCGTCGACGAGGGCATCAGCGTCGACGCCAGAACCGGTGGTTGAGTCGGGGCCGGCCGCGGCAGAGGGGCTACGGCCCTGGTTGGCAAAGCGCGGTCCGGTCGGCAGGGGGGCCAGCCGGCTCGCGGTGGGGGGTACGGGGAGGGAGCGCGAGGCTCCATCGGGTCGCATCGTGGTCGAGGCTCCTTCTGGAGTTCCTCTCGACCGCTCGACAGAGAACCGAACGAAAACGCACCGACGCCAGAATTTTACGAGCCCCGGGGAGATCGCTTCGATCTCTTCGGGGCTCGGTTGGCGGGACGGACGGGGCTCGAACCCGCGACCTCCGGCGTGACAGGCCGGCGTTATAACCAACTTAA
>JAHZJA010000304.1 GCA_022601155.1 Deltaproteobacteria bacterium
AACCTCGACTCCGCGATGGGCTCCACGATCTTGGAGCTGTTCCGACGGCTCAATCGCGAGGACGGGATCACGGTGGTCATCGTGACCCACGACCCGCAGATCGCCGCCTCGACCGGCCGTTCGGTCCGCGTGGAGGACGGCTTGGTCCACGACGTGACCGCAAAGGCCGACGACGCCGCCGAGGAGACCGCCCAGCGGGGCGACGACGACGACGACTCCACGCCCGACGATCACACCACGGCCAGCGATGTTCCGCTGCTGGAGTACGCGGCGATGCACGACGGCGACGACTCGGATGACGCCGCCAAGGGGGCCGACCAATGAGAAGCGCGCGACTGTTCTCGCTGGTGCTGGGCAACCTCCGGCGCAGCCGCAATCACTTCTTGCTGGCCTCGATCGGCATCGTGGTCGGCATCGCGACCTTCGCCTTCTTCCTGTCGCTCGGACTGGGCGTCCGCAAGGTGGTGCTCGGCAAGATCTTCCCCCTCGACAAGCTGGAGGTCGTCCCCCGCAGCCTCGACGTGAACGTCGGTCCGCTCCGCATGGGGATGGGCAAGGATGCCCTGGATGACGCGATGGTCGCCAAGCTGGGCGAGCTGCCGGGCGTGGATGCGGTCTTTCCCAAGATGAAGCTCACCGTGGGCGCGGTGGCCTACGGCGGCGAGTCGTTGTTTGGCGCGGACCTTCGCTCCGAGATCGTGGCCGATGGGATCGACCCCAAGTTGGTCGGCGACGATGTCAACCGCGACGGCTTCGAGTTCGTGGACTTCGACGCTCCCGAGAGGCTCGAGGCCGAGGGCCTGACGACCTGTAAAGAGGACACCGAGTGCGGCGAGCGCATGTACTGCGGCCCGCGACCGGGGACCACCACCTCCACCGGCAGCGGCTCCAGCAGTGCCAAGCCGAAGACTCCGGACAAGGCCAAGGCGCGACAACGACCCACGGGGCGCACCAAGGCACAGGTCCCGACCCGCACCTCCTCTCGTGCGGCAGCGCAGTGGGGCCCGGCTCCGTCGGGCACGCCCGCTGAGCCTGCGACCAAGCCCAACCCGGCGGCCAAGCCCAACCCGGCGACCAAGCCCAACCCGGCGACCAAGCCCAACGCCGAGCCCAGGCCCAGGCCCAGGCCCGCCGCCAGGCCGCAGCCAGCTGCGAAGGCCAAGGCGGAGCCCAAGCCCGAGGACGACAAGGTGTGCCGCCACTTCGTGCCGGTCATCGTCTCGCAGCACGTCGTCGAGCTGTACAACGGCACGCTCCGTCGCGCGCACAACTTCCCCAAGCTCAACCCCGAGGCGGTCCGCGGATTTACATTCGATCTCATCATCGGACAGTCGATGGTCGAGACGTCCAACCAGGATCGCATCATCCACGACCGCGGCATGTTCGTCGGGTTCTCCGACAAGGCGATCCCGCTGGGGATGACGTTCCCGCTCGGCTACGTGCGTCGCTACAACGTCGAGTACGGTGACGAAGCTGCGGCCGACCGCTACCACTCGGTGATCGTCAAGGTCCCCACCAAGGACGACGTCGCCCGGGTGGCCAAGGGCGTCGACGACCTCGATCTCGAGGTCAAGGACAGTGGCGCCGAGCAAGCCGCGCTGCTCATCGCGGTGTTCATGATGGTATTCGGGCTGGTCAGCGCCGTCATCGTGGGCATCGCGGCCGTCAACATCATGCACGTGTTCTTCATGCTGGTGTACGAACGCCAGCGCGAGATCGGGGTGATGCGTGCGGTGGGAGCCAGCCGCGGCGACGTGGCGCGCATCATCTTGGGTGAAGCGGCGAGCCTGGGCGTGATGGCGGGTACGGCGGGGGTGTTGCTGGCGACGCTTGCCGCCTCGCTGTTCGATCGGCTGTCGACCAACTACGTGCCGGACTTTCCGTACAAGCCGACCACCTACTTCGAGTTTCCGTGGTGGCTGTTGGCCTCGGCGCTGCTGTTCTCGGTGAGCTTCTGCGTGCTGGGAGCACTGCTGCCAGCACGACGCGCGGCTCGGATGGAACCGGCGCGCGTGCTGTCGGGCAACTGAGCTGCTGGGCCTGGCAGGCCCACTCCATGGCGCCTCGGGCCGGGCCCGGCCCATCCTCCGGCCCACGGTCGGGATGGATGGAGCATCGGGATGCGCCCACGAACGTAGGGGGATCCTCCGGCGCTCGATCGCTATCTGTGCACCCACGACTCGGCCAAGAGCGTGCGTAACTCGAGCACCGAGGATCTTGTGCCGCAATTGTCGCGCGCCTCGTGTTCTTGGAAATGGGGCCTACATCCCCCACAGCCGGAGGGCATCAATAAGAGGTTCCCTGAGACGTCGTCGTGAACCGCGCCCAGGCCAAATTACAGTTTTGGGTACTTAACGATCGGATTTCGACACAATAAAATATGAATCACCTGTCATTTTCGTATAGACAGGGACGACGATGTAGGCGTACCGTGCACATCGTAGGGGGATGCGGACCATGGAACGGAACATCACGAATGTGGGCCTGCTCGGGTCACTCTTCTTCGCTGTCGGTCTCACCGGCTGCGTGGTCGAGGATGAAGGACGCACGGTTGGCGCGGATCGCGGCACCTGGCAGTCAGGCGAGAAGGCCGACGACACCGCCACCTGCGCAGGCTCGTGCAATGACCAAGCGGCCGCGGGCTGCTGGTGCGACGAGCAGTGCAGCGACTACGGCGATTGCTGCCCCGACAAGGCCTCGGTCTGCGATGGCGGGGGTAACGGTGGCGACGGACCGGCCGCCTCTGGCGACCCGGGTGCAGCTCTTGGCAGCTTCCAGCTCACCTACTACTGGGTGACCGAAGAGTCGGCCTTCGGCGGCGCGGACACGGCCAAGCTCTATGACAAGAGCTGCAACGTGCTGGCCTCGGTCCCCAACGGATTTGCCGATGCCATCAAGCTCGAAGGCACAGGTCGGCTGACGGACGGCACCGTGCTCAACTACTGGGGCGCGTGCAACTGCCCCCGCTCCCCTTGTTACTTCGAGGTGGATGCCAGTCACCCCTGGGGCCACGGGGTCCAAAACCGTGCACTGTCCCCCTTCCGATCGGTGGCCGTCGACAAGGACGTGGTCGCCTACGGCACCAAGCTCTACATCGAGAAGCTCGACGGGGTGATGATGCCCGGCGAGGCGCCGTGGGGCGGCTTCGTCCACGACGGCTGCGTCAGCGCCGACGACACGGGCAGCGCCATCAATGGCAAGCACCTGGACTTCTTTGCCGCACGCAAGCCCGACTACCTGGCCCTCAACGGCCTTCTGGGCGTCGGCAACGTGGATGTTCGTGAGGGCGGCGAGCGCTGCAACGGTGGCGGCAACGACGGCGGCAACGACGATCCCGCTCCGCCTCCGCCCGGCGGCAACGGCAGCGATCTGTGCTTCCCCGGTGCCAACGGCGGCAACAATGTGTGCGTGCCCCTGGTGCCCGCCTCGCAGGTGGGATCAGGCTACGGCTACCCGTCACCGCTGTCCGGGAGCGCCAACTACCGCAAGCCGATCCGCTACATCGACCTCGAGGCCGTCGGCGATCTGCAGATCGCCGCCAACTTCAAGCTCAGCGAGGTCGCGCAGTCGTGGAAGGGCCGCTACGCGGTCGTCCAGCCCCACGCCATCGCGCGGCTGCAGACCCTGCGCAACCAGGTGGGCGGGCTCAAGGTCAACTCCGGCTATCGCAACCCCAACTACAACTCGCAGGTGGGCGGGGCCACGCACAGCCGTCACATGTACGGCGACGCCTTCGATCTCGCGCCGCTGTCCACCAGCCTGAGCACGCTGGAGTCGGCCTGCACCAGCAACGGCGGCAAGCTGGTCGAGTACAACAGCCACGTGCACTGCGACTGGCGCTACGACGCGGTCGACACCAAGCTGTTCGGCGATGCCCTCGTCGCGGACGACACGCCCTTCGCACTCGCGGCGGGGCTGTCGGCCTGGCTCGAGCATCGCGACGGCCGCTGGTACGCGCCCGCCGACGGCTTCGACGAGGGTGAGCCCGTGCGCCGCTGGAAGGCACTCGATGCCGATGGCGACGTCATCCTCGAGAGCAAGGGCGAGTCGTTCGCCCCCCCCTCGGGCACCGCGACCGTCGAGGTACTGGTGGGCGCACAGATCGAGCTGACCGCCGACGTCGACTGAGACCACCGACGGCTTCCCAGCCGCCGACGAGGCCGGACCTGCGCCCCCGCGTGAGTCCGGCCTCGTTCGTAAATGCGGCCCCGGGTGAAGGCCCAAGGGCCGCGAGAATCGGTCCCGGGATCGGCGGATTCGTCCCGGATTGCGTGTCAAACTCCGTGAGCCTGCGGGCAGGCTCGCATGACTCCCGCCACCACGATCACTGGCGCACGACGGCGCGCACCACCGGCCACCACTCGTGAGGCGGGCCAGCGGCTGGGGCACTTCCGGCTGCTGGAGCGCATCGGCCAGGGCGGGATGGGCACGGTGTTTGCGGCGTACGACGAGCGTCTCAAGCGGAAGGTGGCGCTCAAGCTCATCCGCGGGCAGCCCGACATCGTGCGCCGTGAACGGATGCTGCGCGAGGCGCAGGCCATGGCGACGCTCAGTCACCCCAACGTCGTCACCGTCTACGAGGCCGACGAGATCGACGAGCAGCTCTACCTGGCGATGGAGCTCATCGACGGCCAATCCCTGCGGCAGTGGGCCAAGGGCCGGCCGTGGCGCGAGGTGTTGACAGCGTATATCCAGGCCGGGCGCGGGCTGGCGGCAGCGCACGCGGTGGGGCTGGTCCACCGCGACTTCAAGCCCGACAACGTCATGGTGGCGACGGGCCCGGATGGATCGGTGCAGTCCCGGGTCCTCGACTTCGGCCTGGCCCGTCGTGCCGTGGGCACCCCGACCCCCGCTGTCCCCATGCTGCCGGCCGACGCCTCGCCCGGCAGTATGGCCGAGCCCGCGGCAACGCCGAGCGACGACGATCCATCGCTCGAGCTGACCTCCACCGGTGAGCAAGTGGGAACCCCCGCCTATATGGCGCCCGAACAGCTGCTCGGCCATCCCACGACGCCGCGCTCCGACCAGTTCTCGTTTTGCATCGCGCTGTTCGAGGCGATCCACGGCCACCGCCCGTTTCCCCACGTGCATGGCGACGCCCTGTCGCGGGCCGTCTTGTCGGGCGTCCTTCGCCCCGCGCCGTCCACCTCGAGGGTGCCCCGCTGGGTGCACGCGCCGATCGAGCGTGGCCTGGCCCAGGACCCCGACCACCGCCACCCCTCGATGGACGCCTTGCTCACCGCGCTGCAGCGGGATCCCACCCGAGCACGGCGCGTGGGAATGGGTGCGGGCGTCCTCGCCGTGGTGTTGACCGCGGGGGCTGGGGGCCAGCGCCTGATTCACACCCGAGCGATGCAGCGGTGCGAGGACGAGGCCGCCGCGATCAGCGAGACGTGGGGCACGGGCGACACCACCGCGCTGGCCG
>JAHZJA010000305.1 GCA_022601155.1 Deltaproteobacteria bacterium
CTGTGCACTTTGATCTCACCGCCGATGCCCGTGATGATGCCGTGGCAGATCGACAGCCCCAGACCCGTGCCCATGCCCTGCGCCTTGGTGGTGAAGAACGGATCGAAGATCCGATCGACGATGTCCTCGGGGATCCCCGATCCAGTGTCGGAGATGTCGATGAACACATAGCCCCGCTCGCTGCGGGTGCTCACCCGGATGAACTGGTCGCCGTAGGCTTCCTCGGGGATGGCGTGGGCCGCGTTGACCAGCAGGTTCAGGAACACCTGGGTCAGCCGCCCCGGGGCCCCCAGCACGCTGGGAATGTCGCCGCAGTCCTTCTCCAGCCGTGCGCGGTGACGAATCTCGTTGTCGGCGATGTCGATAGCGGCGTCGAGCACCTCGTGGACGTCGACCGATTGCAGCACCTCGTCATCGACCCGCGCGAAGCTCTTGAGGTCGCGCACGATCCGACGCACTCGATTGGCGCCCTCGGCCGCCTCTTGCAGCGTGCGCTGAATGGTCTGATCGAAGCCGCTACTGGCCGGGATCTCCAGCTGGCTGAGGTCCTCGCCCAGCAGCTCGAGGTTGGCCAACACGTACGCGAGCGGGTTGTTGATCTCGTGGGCGACCCCTGCGGCCAGGCTGCCCACCGAGGCCAAGCGGTCGGCCTTTTGCAGGCTGGCCTGCATCCGCTTGCGCTCGGTGAGGTCGCGAGCAAAGGCCACCAGGTACTCCTCACCGTCGAAACGGAGCACGTTGGTCGAGATCTCCACCGGGAACACGCTGCCGTCGCTGGCGCGGAAGTGCGACTCCACCTTGCGTGATCCGGCCGTGCTGATCGCCGCCCAGCCCAGCCGTCCCGGTCGCAGCGACGGATCGATGTCGGTGACCTCCATCGTCAACAGCCGTGCCCGCGGGTACGCCAGCGCAGCACAGGCCGCATGGTTGACGTAGCAGACCCGCCCCCCGCGGTTGACCCAAAACGCGGGGTCGGCCGCATGATCGATGGCGAACTGGGTCAGCCGCAGCTCCCGCTCGGAGGCCTTACGCTCGGTGATGTCCTCGAACATCAAGAAGCTCGCCCGGGCACCGTCGAACATCGCGCGGGTCATCGGGATCACCCAGGCCGTCATGCGGCTGCCGTCGCGGCGCAGGAACTCGGACTCGATCGGCGGCGGCGGAACGTCGGTCCGCTCGAACCGCTCCATGCGCTTGCGGGTGGCTTCCCGATGACGGCGGGGGACCAGATCGATGAGCGGCACCCCCAGCAGGGCGTTGCGTTCGTGGGCCAGAGCCCGAGCCGCGGCCGCATTGACGTACACGATGCTGCCGTCGCAATACGCGATGATCCCCAGCGGCGCTCGCTCGATGACGCGACGGAAGTCCACCTCGGAGCGAGCCAGGGCCTCCCGCGCCTGACGGTGACGGGCGCTGGTGACCAGGTGGCGCTCGGCGATGCGCACCCGGGTCAGCAACAGCGAGGGATCGATGGGCTTGTTGAGAAAGTCGTCGGCTCCGGCATCGAGCACTCGGTTGAGATCATTGGTCGTGCCACGACCGGTCACCACCAAGATGTACGGGTGGTCGCCGCCGCGGAGTGACCGGATCTTCTGGCACAGCTTGATGCCGTCCATGCCCGGCAACACCATGTCGATGACGAGCAGCTCGAACGGCTCACGCAGATGGGCGACGAGACCAGCGTTGGCATCGGCCACTGCGGTCACGTTCAAACCCAGCGAACGTAGGCCTCCTTCGAGCGCCTCTCGCTGCACTGGATCGTCCTCGACCAAGAGCGTTCGCATCGAGGTGTCCACCCGGTGGCCTGGGCAACGAGACCGTCGTCGCCGCACCACATGGTACCCTCAAATGGCCCCGAGCGGTGCACTGGGAGCCACCGAAACCCCGTCGTGACGTCGCGGTACTGGACACCTGGCGTGCCCGCGTACTGAGCGGGTCGTCAGTCGGACGCCGGGCCGAGAACCTGATCGCGCAATGCCGCAGCCCACGACTCGAGATCGGTCATCGTCGAGTCGACCATGTCTGGGGACTCCAGCAGCTGTTGGAGTTGGGACCGCAGGATATCGCGTCCTCTGCGGAGCCGGCTGCGGACCGTGCCTTCTGGCACTGCCAGCACCTGGGCCAGCTCGGGACCTCGAATCTGCTCGAAGTAGAACAGCTCCAGGGCGACCTGCAGGTCCACGGGCAGAAGACGCAGCGCGGTCAGCAGCATCCGCTGTTGTTCGTTGTGCGCCACGATCCCGCTGGGAGACACGCCCAGATCGGCGCAGGACGTGACCCCGTAGTCGACCGCAGCGCCCTCGCGACGCCGCTTGTCGAGGTACGTGTACAGCTTGCTACGAGCGGCTGTGAACAGGTACGTGCGGAAGCTGGCGTCCCCTCGAAAACGGTCACGGGTCTGTACGCAGGCCAGGAACGTCTGCTGGACGAGGTCGTCGGCGCCCTCGGAGACCTTGTTGCGGAAGAACCGGAACAGGCTGTCGAAGTAGCGGTCGAACAACGCGTTGCCGGCCATCCGGTCGCCCGCGCGCCAGGCGTCGAGAAGCTCGAAGTCGGTGGGCACCAGCGGCCGCAATGGTAGCACCGGACCGGACCGACCGGGCCAGTCTGCGGTGGCTCACGGCATCGCGTCATTTGCGCTGGCCGACTTCGCCCGCGTGATGTCGCGACCCCCGACGAGCGTGTCGTCAACCGCCGCCCGAGTCCGAGCCCACCGCCGCCGCAGGCGGCTGCGCCGTCGCCTCGTCGGACGGCTGTCCATCCTGCTCGTCGGCGCCCAGGCTCTCCTTGAGCGCGGCCATGAGGTCGATGACCTGAGCCTTGGCCGAGGGTGCCGCGACGGCCGTGATGTCTTCGCCGTCGACCTTCTTGGCGATGAGGGCCTCGACCCGCTCGCGTACTTCATCGATGTACTTGCCGGGTGCGAACGTCTTGACCGCTCCTTGCTCCACCAGCTGCACGGCGAGCTCGAGCTCGGCATCCTTGACCTCACAGGTCTCGATCCCCACGTCGGCGATGGGGCGGATCTCGGCGGGATAGTGCAGCTGCTGCATGACCAGCCCGTCCTTCACGGGCCGCACGAGCACGAGGTACTGCTTGCCGCGGGCCGAGTGCCGGGCCAACGCCGACAGGCCAGTCTTGCGCAGCGCCGCCGCGAGCAGCTGGTAGGCCCGCGCCGCGCCATCGGGCGCGAGGTAGTAGGCCTTGGCGTAGTGAATCGGATCGACGGCCGAGTGCGGCACGAACTCGATGATGTCGATGCCGCCGCTGGTGCGCTCGGCCACCGCCTTGAGCTCGTCGTCTTCGAACGTGACGTACTGCCCCTTGGCGAACTCGTAGCCCTTGATGAGCTGGTCACGCTCGAGGACCTTGTCCTCCTTGGGGCAGTAGTACTGGTACTTCACGCGACCACCGCACTCGCGGTGGAGGTTGTTGAAGCGAATCCCGTCCGAGGGTGAGGCGGAGGGGAACAGCTTGACCGGGATCGACACCAACCCGAAGGCGATCGTCCCAGACGCAATGGCGCGGGCTGGCATTGGACGCGATAGTATAGCGCCCTCCAGGCGCCCACGACCGTCCCATGTCCGGGAAACGCTCGCCGCTCACCAAGTACCGCGCCAAGCGCTCGGGCGATCGCACCGCCGAGCCGCTGGGCAGTGCCGTGGACGCCGATGGAGCCCCCTTTGGGGCCAAGCTGTTCGTGGTGCAGATGCACGCGGCCCGGCGCCTGCACTGGGACGTTCGGCTGGAGATCGACGGCGTCCTGCGCTCGTGGGCCGTGCCGCGAGGGCCGAGCTTCGATCCAGCCGTCAAGCGACTCGCGGTGCAGACCGAGGACCACCCGATCGAATACGTGGACTTCGAGGGCATCATCCCCGCGGGCAACTACGGCGCGGGGGCCATGATCGTGTGGGACCGGGGCGTGTGGTTGCCCCGCGAGCCCATCGCCGAGGGCTACGCCAAGGGCAAGCTGCTGTTCGAGCTGCGCGGGCACAAGCTGCGTGGGGTGTGGACCTTGGTGCGGACCAAGGGCACCGCCGGATCGAGCACCCCCGACGGCAAGGAATGGCTGCTGATCAAGAAGCCCGACGAAGCCGCCCACACACCTGTCCCCGACGATCGCTCGATCCTCTCGGGGCTGACCATCGAAGAGCTTCGCTCGGGAAGCGACCGCGCCACCAAGATCCGTGACCAGCTGCTGAGCCTCGGTACGCCGCGGCGACCGGTCGATCCGACCAAGCTCCAGCTGATGCTCACCGAGACGGGCGACAGCGCGTTCACCCGGCCGGGCTGGATCTTCGAGCTCAAGTACGACGGCTATCGCTTGGTCGCCGCCCGCCCGGAAGGACGCGCCCTGCTGCGCTACCGCAGCGGCGTCATCGCGACCCACGCATTCCCCGAGATCGCGCGGGCGGTCGCCGCCCTGCCCTTCGAGGGGGTGGTGCTCGATGGCGAGGTCGTGGTGCTCGACGACGACGCACGCCCCAACTTCCAGCGGCTGCAAAAAAGGGCGCTGCTGCTGCGGCAACACGATGTGGCCCAGGCCACTCGCGAGCACCCGGTCACCTACTACGCCTTCGACCTGCTGGCGTTCGAGGACTTCGATCTTCGCAGCCTCACGGTGCTCCAGCGCAAGGCCATTCTCGAGCAGCTCCTCCCTCCCGTCGGGCCGCTGCGATTTGCCGACCACATCGAAAAGCGCGGCGAAGCCCTGCTCGAGCAGGTCAAGACCATCGGCCTCGAGGGCATCGTCGCCAAGCGGGCCGACTCCCTGTACGTGGGACGACGCTCTCCCGCCTGGGTCCGCGTGCGGCTGGAGTCCAGCGACGACTTCGTGATCGTGGGATTCACCGAGCCCGAGGGCACCCGCGTGGGGCTGGGCGCCCTGCACCTGGGGGCTCACCTCGACGGCACGCTGGTCTACACGGGACGGGTGGGCACCGGGCTCACCGACGCCCAGCTGGTCGAGCTCCGCGAACAGCTCGACCACCACGTGGTCTCGGAGCCCGCGTGCGAGATCACCGTGCCCAGCGGGCGTACCGATGTCTGGGTCGAGCCACGGCTGGTGTGTGAGGTGCGGTTTCGAGCCCGGACCGAGGAGCGACTGCTGCGATTGCCCGTGTTCGTGCGCATGCGTGACGACAAGCCGCCGCACGAGTGCGAGATCCCCCGGCTCGACGACGTCCCCGCAGCCGAGCTCACGCCGCCACCCGCTCCGCCGACCACCCCCGAACCGGCGCCGACATCCTCACCGCCCACGATCACCGACGAGCCCGCCGACGCGTACGAGGTCCCCCCTCCGGGGCCCGCCGTGGTCATCTCCAACCCGACCAAGGTCCTGTGGCCACGAGCGGGCTACACCAAGCGCGACCTCATCGACTTCTACCGGGCCATCTCGCCCTGGCTGCTGCCCTATCTGCGCGACCGGCCGCTGGTGCTCACCCGCTATCCCGATGGGATCGACGGCAAATGGTTCTTTCAAAAGAACGCGCCGCCGTTCGTGCCCGACTGGATCAAGACCAAGACGATGTGGTCGCAGCACGAGTCGCGGGAGGTGGAGTACTTCCTGTGCAACGAGGTCGACAGCTTGGCCTACGTGGCCAACCTCGCCACGATCCCGCTGCACGTGTGGGGCAGTCGCCTCTCCGACCTCCAACACCCCGACTGGTGCATCCTCGACCTCGATCCCAAGGGCGCTCCCTTCGCCGACGTCGTGGAGATCGCCAGAGCCATCCACGTCCTGTGCGACGAGGTCGGGCTCCCCAACTACTGCAAGACCAGCGGCTCCACCGGGCTCCACGTGCTCATTCCGCTCGGGCGTCAGTGCACGTTCGAGCAGTGTCGGATGCTGGCGCAGATCCTCGGCAAGGTGATCGCAGCTCGGCTCCACCGCATCGCGACCGCCGAACGCAGCAAGCGCGCCCGCCAAGGCCGGGTCTACATCGACTACGTGCAAAACGGGCATGGCCGGCTGTTGGTCGCCCCGTTCTCGGTCCGGCCGCGGCCTGGCGCTCCCGTGTCCACCCCGCTGCACTGGGACGAGGTGGTCCCGACCCTCGACCACCAAGCACTGACCATTGCCAACGTGCCCCAGCGGATGCGTTCGCTGCCCGCCGATCCGCTGATCGGGGTGCTCGACGGCCGCCCCAGTCTCCCGGCCGTGCTCGCGGCGCTGGCCGAGCGGCTGGAGGACTGACGCACGGCCGAGCGATTCCCGGCGCCCGACTACGTCGGCGGAGCACCTTCGGCGACCTTCGTCCATGCGTTCAGAGGCTCATCCATCATCGCCTTCACCGTCGACTCCGAGCCGCACACCGGAAGGCCACAATCGGTGGCCACACCGTTGGTCCGCGGACTCGACAGGCACAGCGCGCCATCTAGACATATATAGCTACTGTAAAACGTCTAATAAAGGCACCACTCTATACTCTTAGTGCCATTTGAACAATCTCATTTTTCTTGGCTTATTTTGTGTGCCATCAAAGCTAGTTATCCTGCAACTTCAA